>CAMYNE010000017.1 GCA_947259675.1 uncultured Pirellulaceae bacterium | reverse complement strand
AGCCAAGCAAATCATCGCCAACGAAATCCCGCCCGACAGTGTGCCCGTTCTTCCGACTCCAAAATCCTGGACTCTTGCGCCGGATGCGTCTTCGAAAGTGTTGATTTTCATTTCCAATTCCAGCGATTGGCATTGGTCCGTTAAATCCCAGGCCCGGTTGTTCAACTCATTGATTAGTTGGGCATCATTTCTGTGCATTTGTTTCTAACTCGGCTGGAGCAAAAAGTGTCTGGCGGTAGTTAATCCTGTTCGCTCGTATGTGTATCGGAAAGTCTTCGCTCTTTTATGCAACTGCAGAAGACAGAGCACGGGCAAATCTCCAGCGTTCATTTTCAACATCTTTTTGTCGTTGTGCAGAAGGCGGCTATTCTACCGGCTTTTCGCGCGGAAAGTACTCGTCGACAACGGAGTAAAACTCGTCAGAATTTTTGACTTTGGCGACATGGGTTCGAAAATGTCTCGCCCCGTAACGACCTTGCGCGTAACAACATGCATATTTGCGCATCAACTGCGATCCCTTCGATTCCCCAAATCGCTTGACCACCAGATCGTAGTGTCGCAACATGCAATCCCGCTGTTCTTCGAGACTTGGATCGAGCGGCACAGGATCACCGCGCAACGCTGCAGCCGCCTGTGCAAACAACCATGGGCGTCCTAAGCAGGCGCGGGCAATCATGACGCCATCGATGTCGTATTCTCGAAAAACATCGACGACTTTAGCGGCCGAGTCCAGATCGCCGTTGCCAATCAATGGGATCCTCTTCAAGTGCGGCCTGATGTCCGCGATTTGTTGCCAATTAGCCTGTCCTTTGAACATATCTTGAGCCGTGCGACCATGTACGGTAAGCGCTTTTGCTCCAGCTGCTTCAACAACCTGGGCGATTTCGATGGCGTTCATTTTGTCGCGAGTACAGCCCAGTCGAATTTTTGCGGTAACGGGCGTCGGCAAACACGCTTCCACGAGATTCTCAATTATCTTTCCCATAAGGTCGGGATTTTTGAGCAAGTAGCTTCCGCTTTTTGCTTTGTCGGTCACTTGCTTGACCGGACAGCCAAAATTGATGTCGACAATACTGACGTTGTATTCTTCGACAAGACGTCGGCCGACACTCGCCATCGTTTGCGGGTCATTATCCCAAATCTGCACGGCCAGTGGTCGAGGTTCGTCGCGTACACCCCAAAGCCGATCCGGGTGTTCTGCGTCATGTTCGTCAAGCCAGGCGAATCCTCGAGCGTTGACCATCTCCGTGGCCTGAAGACCGGCACCTCCATATTCGCGCACGATCTGGCGAAATGCGTAGTTCGTAAACCCGGCCATGGGTGCCTGAAGGATTGGCGGATCAATCACGACGTCGCCGATTTGCAACGGCTTCACGCCAGGTATGATGTATTTGGAGTTCTGTTCAACTGAAACGCTCATAAACGTATCTTGTTGAACATTTGTGTAAGCGCCAATAGCTTTTTGCCAGTTTCATCGGGTCCAGGTGTTCTGGATTCCACGACTTGTCGGGAGACACGACTTAGATGCCACGTTTCGTTGTGCTTTATCATGTCACGTCCGACTCCGGGGACCGCAAAAATCACTGGGATTTGTTGCTGGAAAGACCGAAATCTGGTGGAGTAGATGAACCAGATGACGTACGAACTCTAGTGACATGGGCCTTGGAATCTCAACCCATCGCCAGACAAAAGATCAAAGCGTTGCGACTTGAAGATCACCGCCGCGCCTTTCTAAGTTTCGAAGGACCGTTGTCAAATGGTCGAGGCTTGGTCGAGCGTCAGTTGGAAGGCGAGGTTGAGTGGATCTCAAGTAGTCCGGATCTAACGCAGGTAAGTCTTGATCTACCCGGAGGCAAATGGTTGGTGAACTTGCGAAGAATAAGAGGTGAGGAATTCGAAGTCTTAATCGAAGAACAGTAGTTGTTTTGCACGGTTCTATGATGTTTGACTTGCGCCGCGATTGTTCTGTTGCTGGAAACGATTAAAACCGGTATCTCATCGTTTATTTTTGCAACTCTATGGCAACCGTAACGCCACTTAAGACCATTTTTCCATCCTGAAGTTGAATGGACTCCAGTTCAATTCGTCGATCTTCGCTATTCGTTAGATCATCCGGCAGCGTAATCAGTGCCACAGGGTCACCGTCAATTTCGGTCCATGTCGTTGTCGTCCCGGTTTTGCGGAGAGCCCGCGTGATTGAATCGGCGCAAACGCTAATCGGTAAAGGAGCCACTCCAGCTTTTGCACTTCTGATCCGAATTGCAACCTGGTTTTGCTCTTCACAACAAAACGCGTCGCACTTCGCAACGACGTAACCCTTGAGACGGCGTGAGTTAAATTTGAAAGCGAGTTTAATCACGTCGTTTTCGATGGCGATCCGCGGATTTGACATCCCCCGGGGGATAACATCTGGAAACTTTTCGGGAAGATCAGAGCCGAGCCAGCCGTTCACCTGCAATTCGGTAAATGTCGCCTGCCATCGTCCCTTTTCGTAAGCCGAATTTTGCAGTTCAAAGACCCGCGACTCAAACTCTTTTCCTTCATTTTCCAACTCATCGGGCGGCAAAGTAATTGCAGTTTGATAAAACTCCGGAGCCCGTTGAGCCGAGTTATAGACGTACCAGCCAAGGAGTCCGATAACGATCATTGTTACAAAGAGGACTCGGGCGGCGTACCACGCAAAAATACCAAACCACGACGGATTGTTGTTGGGTCGCTGGCGTTGTTGTCGTTTGGATTGGTCATCAGACAAAACGGCTGAGTCGGTTTCGGTAATTGATTTGTTCAAACGCGATTCCACCGTGCTGAATGGTTAACCAAAGGGCTTTGCAATTGTGCGGCGGATCAGCTTTCAATCGGTTGATCACAATGGCGGCTTATCCAGCATTCGTGGTTAGACTGCGTAATGCCTCAACCGCAGTTTTGAGCAGGCCTTGCTGCCCCGTTTCTGACTGATCCATTTGAACCTGAGGGCGCAACAGGAATCTCGGTGCAAGTTGAGCAATTTCTATCGGCATCACGTCCTGGTCGTGACCCCTAATGACGCCTGCATTCGTTGCATTTTCATGGGGATAAACCAAGGCAAATGAGACGCCATTCAGTGCCCCCAGTTGATTCTCAAGTTCGACGGACTTTCGGCACATCCCATTCGACTGCACGTCTGAACCAACGAGCAATGTTAGATCCCGGTTGGCCAATGACGAGAGAACCATAAAAAGAGGACCGGGAACCACTTGATCGGAAAGTATGACCATTGGCAAATCGTTTAGAATCGAATCCGCTTGAGTTGTAATTTCTCTGGAACCATCCGGCGTCATGATGTCGCCAATTTTTTGGCTGCTGATGAGAGTGTCGATGAGCATGATTGCGTGATGAATTTGAATTTGAGTCCGGCCGTTTTGGCCTCGAAAATCCAAAATCACGCCCGTGAAATTTCCTTTTTCAACTTGCCTGGCCATTTCCATCATTTCGGCCGCTGTGCTACCGACGATGGATTCGAATTTTAAGTGTGCGATGTCAGCATGTGACGGCATCGCGATCTTCCACGTTCCGTCATTTTGATTTTGCTCGCGACCAACGATCGAAGGCAAAGGAATGACATCGCGAGTCATCGTTTTGGCCCGCACTGTTTGTTCTGATTCGTGTCGCAAGCCGACGTCAAGTTGCGAGCCCTTTGGGCCTCGCAAGAGATCTATCACTTCGCGAAAATCGCGTCCTTGTATGGACTCGCCATTGATGGTGACGATCAGGTCGCCAACCCGTGCGCCCGCCTTGTGGGCTGCTCCCCCGTAGAACGGTTTGGTGATCTTGACCCATCCGTCGTCAGTTCGAGAAAGCTGAATTCCGATTCCAACGTATTGGTTTTCGGTAAGTTGCTTTTGCACCAGATAATCTTTTGGGCTGACATATTGAATTCCCGGATCGCAGTCATAAAGCATTGAGCTAACAGCGAATCTCTGCAGTTGTTCAGGTTTGAGTTTGGTCGCCGCCGTCCGTTCGTCCCAATATTTCTGAAGTGCCTTTTGGAAATCCTGATCGTTCAAACAGTTTGAAAACGCCAAACTTAGGTCGCGCGGCGGCAGGATATTGTCGGCAATAAAAAGACCTCGGCACGCCGACATCATCATTTGTTGACGGGTCGGAGGATTGATGTGTTCTGCGATCAACTGATTGGCGACGGCATCGATTGCCTGCCACGCCGATGCGAATTCGGCATCGTCAGAATTGTTATCGGGCACTTCTCCCGCGCTGATGATTACCACGAGGGGCAGCGAAACAAAAAATATGGTTGTTTGCAGCAACAAAGCCAATTGACTGAAGCGCGATCTCATGACCGGTCTCCTGAACGAATCAGATTGAAATTCTCCTGTAAGGATATTGGCGGATCGGATCCGTATCAATAATGATAACGCTAATGCGGTCTTGATTAATATTGGACCGTGACGCGGCAGCGTCGCTTTTTGTATTGCGAAAAGTTGGCTGGCTGTATTTGAAGAGGTTAATATGCCGATAAACCACGATCTCAGCTTGGTGAATGTTCGTACCGAACCGGGGTATTACTGGGCCGCGCTGGAATCCCGCATGCTGCTGGGGCTCGCATATCAGTTCCCGCGCACCAGATTTCGAGTAAAATGAAGTGAGGCCGCCGTCATGAGTCCGATGCCGTTATTTGTCAGGTAAAACCTTGAAAAAGCTCATTATTTCGATTCTTGCTGGACTATTCTGCGTTTCACTCGTTGCCACGTATTCCGGATGTGATCTGGGTACTTACGACGCGAGATTTCAGGAAAAACTGCAAAGTCAAGGCTCTTCATTTGCAGCTGATGCAGAAACTGACGCCTTGTAGGACGAATTGGAATCTGAATTGCTATTTGGAAACCAAACTGACGAAAATGACTTGCCTAATCGGTGGGAGTCAGAAAACCGCGTGGACCGGTCATAACTGAAGCAAATCGTGAGAATGATGGTTCGTCAAAAAAGCCATTAGATGCTTGGTTTGGGTGGCGTTTATTCCTTCCGCTTCATACAATGGAAACGCCGCAGAATGCGGTCCCGGGGCATGTTTTGTCTTTGAATTCTGAGGTTGTCATGACTTGCGATTCCTTCGGCACGAAAATTTTGCGTGCGTTCATGTGTGTGTGTTTATGTCTTGCCGTTGTTGTTTGCGGATGTAACGATCCAAATGTAGAAGAAACCGCGTCGAAACCGGTGAATCCGCGCAACGTTCCCTACCAAGGTAACAAGCCACAAATTGCACTCGGTGGTGGCGGTGCTGTTGACGCGGAAGACCCGCTGGACGCTATGCGCAACCGGAGAAATAACAACGCAGACGGATCCTCGCTTCCCAATATCTCGACCGTTTCAAATATTGAAGGTGGCTTGAACAACGGGCTGTTTCCTCAGATGGCAGCCAGTTTCAGTCAAAATGGTTTTGGCGGAGGGCTAGTACCAGATTTCCAAAATCCGGCCGAACTCGATGAAGTCGGTCTGACCGGCGGCGAAACCGATGCTGGTGGCGTTGATTCTGATCTCGCGACGGAGGAAGAGACGGAAGTCGAAGAGCAGGGGCCCGAAGGGTATTTGAGTGATGCGATTGCTGCGTTTCGTGATCGAAATGAAGCGGATGGTTTCAAGTATCTTTACGCTCATGTTTTGACTGACCCAGATGCGTCCGCCAAATATTCAATCAACTGGTATTCTGGAATTAACCAACCCAAGATTGCTTTGCGTTGGGGCGTTGGCGTCGCTTACGCACCACCGAAAAGTTTTGAAGGAAAGCCACCAGTGATTGGTGATCCAGAAAATGTCAGGCTTGCAAACTCTTCCTCACCGGCCAGCAGTGGAAGAGGGGGTGGAATCGGAACATCTGGCGGGGGTGGCGGAGGTTCCACGGGAACAGAGGACTCCCCGTACGCGAACGTTGACACATCGCAGAATGAGGGATTCTTGCTGTATTACACGGGCGATTTTGGCGATCGTTTGTTGACTCGATTGGAATCGCGGCGGTTGCACGATGATGCGTTTTATGGCGAATTGTTAAAAGACCTTGGCAAAGAATATCTGACGGATGATGAACCTGTTTCCGCGACGACGACTTCGAATACAGGTCGCGGACGAAGCATTGGGCCAGCCGGTGGCGGTGGCGGTGGCGGAGGTGGTGACGTCCTTGGTGCAGGCGCCGGCGGCGGAACGACCGGTGCAGCAGGGTCGAGCAGCAACAGGATTGGACATCGATTAGAGAGAGTGAATGGTAGTTCTGCCGCGGCGGATCCTGATCCAAGTCAGACAGGCACTTTGGTTCCCGGTGTCATGTTATTAGGTGAAGGCAGTAAATCCGATCTGCTACAGCGTGCAAAAGAGATGGGACTCGATGGACTATTGATGTTTAGCACTCGAGTTACATCTGGCCGCAATCCGAAAGGCACAGCAGTAATCAAAGTGATCAACGTTCACACTGAAGAAGAGGTCTTCAAGAGTCGCAACTTAGCCTCCGACACCGTCGCGAAGGCCCGGGAGCGAAGTTCGAGCGAAAAGACGGATCCAGTAGCGTTGGCACTGGATGGTTTGTTCAAGGAAATGCTTGACCAGAAGTTTAAAGCACAACCGCTTCCCGAAAATCTCAAACCTGAACATGTAACACAGCGGATCAACGATTTGATGAGCAGATCACATTCCGATCCGTTGCCCGTTGCAATCGAGATCTTGGCGTTTCGTCGAATGGAGATGGTTGATTCAGAGTTAGCGAGTCAGGCACTCGATACGATACTCGGCGAGGGTGCGGGAAACGCGTTATTGGCTGGCGATTTGGCAGCTCGTCAAGCTGCGATTCGGGATTTTTTGCCCGATGGCAGCAGTGACGATGATGGTGGTTTCCGTTAAACCATGACCCTACCCCAAAAAACGTGCCGGCTGAATTCAGCCGGCTTTTTTTTCGCTCGAAATAAAGGGTTGCCCGATTTTCGATCCGGAAAACAAAACGGAAGAATTCCTGCTCGATCGTCCGCTTGGTTCACGCGAAACATTCGGCAATTACCGGTTGATCGCTCCAATCATTATTTGTTTCGCAAATCTCAGTTTTTATGCTCATGAAGCTGAGCTTTTGATCTCCCCATAGCCAACTCGCAGCAAGAGTAAAGCGTAACAGTAGGTCAACAACGATTTGTCGGTTCGTGAGCAAATGAATCGCCTGAGAACGAAAGTTCGGATCGTTGAACAAGTAGAGGATTCAGTGAACAAAGACTTGACACGAGTCGCACTCATTCCATTCGCAGCCGCGATCTTGTTGGGGGCATTTCTGGTTTTTCAGGTGCAACCTGTGATTAGCAAATGCGTGTTGCCATGGTTCGGCGGAACACCGGCAGTTTGGACAACTTGCATGTTGTTCTTTCAAGTGCTGCTTTTCGGAGGATACCTCTACGCTCATTTTTTGACGAGGCTATTTGCGCCGAAACGCCAAGCGATCATCCATGCGATTTTGCTGGTCGCCGCAATTTGTGTATTGCCGATCCAACCATCGAACGGTTGGAAACCAACCGGGCTGGAAGGTCCGATTATTCATTTACTGTGCCTTTTGTCGGTTCACGTAGGCCTACCCTATTTCGTGCTTTCAAGTACTGGTCCATTGGTGCAGGCTTGGTTGAGTTATCGAGTGTGTGATAAAAGCGTCTATCGACTCTACGCATTATCTAATATCGGCTCACTTGCCGCCTTGTTGACCTATCCGTTTATTGTTGAACCGATTATGTCTGTCGCGGCCCAGTCCGTGACTTGGTCAATCGCGTTCGTCCTGTTTGCTGGAATTCAGGTTTGGCTTCTTTTTGGACTTGCCCAGACGAAAATCAACGATTTGCCAGAGACAGACTCAGTCGAAACAGATACCAAGGCCCCATCCGCCAGCGTGCATGTTGTTTGGGCTGGATTCGCGGCGTTTGCATCGATGATGTTGTTGGCGATCACCAATCATGTTTGCCAGGACATCGCTGTCATTCCCTTCCTTTGGGTGTTGCCGCTAAGCCTTTATTTGCTCAGTTTTATTATCTGTTTTGATCGACCCGACTGGTATCGCCCAAAGGTCTACGCAGCTGCTTTAATCGCCTGCCTCGTCGGATGGAAGCTGATTGGATCTGTTTCGTGGATTCATTCATTGCCTTTGGAAATTGGCTATTACATGTCGATTCTATTTTTGGTCTGCATGTTAAGCCATGGTGAGGTTGCAAGATTAAAGCCAGACCCCAAATACTTGACCACCTATTACGCTTTCCTGTCTGGCGGCGGAGCGTTAGGGGGTGTTTTTGTGGGATTGATTTGTCCGATGATCTTTTCAACTTTTTTTGAATTGACAGCCGGTCTCTGTCTGACATGGGTATTGGGGATCGTCGTGTTTTTCAGCTCCCAAACCTGGAAAACAAGTGACGCCCACGAGAAACCGGTTTCCCGGTTTGGCTGGTTGGCAATCGTACTTGTAATGATCACGTTGACCCTTGGTGCGAGTTCGCGTTCGTCCAAGGCGTTGATTAACAGCCGTAGTTTCTTTGGCGTTCTCAAGGTATTCGAAACCAAGGCAGGGACGGCACTGGCACATGGCCGAACGCTGCATGGCATCCAACTAAATGAGCCAAACCGAAATCAGCCAACAACATATTATGGATTCGATAGTGGAGTTGGTCGATTGTTAACTTCATTTGAAGATCAACCGGTCAAGGTTGGCGTGATCGGACTGGGAATTGGGACGCTTGCAAGTTACGGACGGGAAGGGGATCGTTACGAATTCATCGAGATCAATCCTGACTGCGTTGACATCGCGCAAACCTACTTCACCTGTTTGAGTGATTCAGAAGCCCATATTGAGGTCGTTCTAGGTGACGGTCGTTTGGTACTGGAACGAGAGAATCGAGAATATGACGCACTAATTCTGGACGCGTTCAGTAGTGATGGAATTCCGGCCCATCTGCTTACGATAGAAGCGATGGAACTTTTTAAAAAGAACCTTTCAAAACGCGGCGTGATTGCTGCCCATGTAACGAACTTGCACCTGGATCTGGCCCCGGTCGTTCATCGTTTAGCCCGCGAAATGGGATGGCATAGTCGCGAAATACATGCCAAAGGCAAATCGGAAGATGCCCTTCAGGATTCACAATGGATTTTGATTGCGGAGGATGAATCCATTTTCCAACTTCCGAACCTGGACGTCGCCCGCGTGCCAGATCAACGAAGAGTCGATTCAGCGCCATTGTGGACCGACCAATATCACGATTTATTCAGCGTTCTGAAGTTGTAAATCTAAACCTCGTTTATAAATATATATGGGTGCAACTCGCCTGCCTCGGGAGACGCCCCCGCGTTTACGCGGTGGGAGCTTGACTATCAACCTCGATGAGAAAACATTGGCACAGCTAAGTTCGGCCATTCGTTGGACGCCCCCACATTTGTATGGTCGGAGCCTTTCTTTTTTGCCGATCATCTGGCATCCCCGTCGGGCGAGAGGTGACACTCCCGCCGCGTGAATGCGGGGGTTCTTGCCAATTCTATCGAGATAAGTGAGTTGCACCCAATTGAAATTCTGCGAAACCGACGCCCCCGACTTGCGTTAAATGATTATTGCTTGATCTATTCCTGAATGCTCCCGAAAAAGGGAACTTTTTCGGTCCTAAAGACGTCTTCAATTTGCGAGACAAATCACCCAATTCAACGCCAACGCGGAGCCGAGCTATGAACTTGCGCAATCAATCCGGTCTTTTTGCATTTGCGGTTCTTATTTGCGTAGCGGTTTGCTCAACTTTGTTCACAGGGCAATTGTCGTCCGCTCAAGGTGTGTTGATTCCTGATGATGGCCAGGAGCACAGACATCCACATTTCCGAATACCTCGACCTCATCTTCCGCCGATCGTTGATCGCGATTCTTATCGAATTAAGGAATTGTCCATCGACGCGACTATCAAAGATCAAATTGCCCAAACTCAGGTCACGCAGATGTTCGAAAATATGGGTAGGCGACAGATGGAAGTTAGCTTTGTGTTTCCTCTTCCTTACGACGGTGCGATAGATCAGCTGACTTTCCTGGTGGATGGGAAAGAGCTGCAAGCGAAATTATTGCCTGCAGACAAAGCTCGAGAGATTTATGAAGGCTATGTGCGGCGGTACAAAGATCCGGCGTTGCTGGAATGGATTGGCACCGGAATGTTCAAGACCAGTGTGTTTCCTGTGCCGGCTGGCGCAACTCGAACGGTCTCACTCAAGTATTCACAGCTGCTAAAAAAAGATCGCAAAACGGTTGACTATCTGTTTCCGCTTTCAACCGCAAAATACACGGCCAAGCCAATTGAAAAGGTAAGTTTTCGATTGGCGATTCAAAGCGGCTCTCCAATCAAGAACATTTACAGCCCAACGCATGATGTCAAAGTCGAGCGGGACGATGACCGTAACGCAGTTGTGAGCGTCGAGGCAAAAAATAATATTCCGGTGAACGATTTTCGACTGCTTTACGACACCGACGATCGAAAAATTGGCGCCAGCCTTGTCAGCTTTTGGCCGGAAGACGAGGACCAGGGTTATTTTGTTCTGTTGGCGAGTCCGGAAATCAAGAAATCCAGCGAAAGTGAATCGCGCAAAAACATATTGTTTGTCGTTGATCGCAGTGGCAGCATGAATGGGAAAAAAATCGTCCAAGCCAGAGATGCAGCCAAATTCGTGTTGAATAACTTGAACGAAAACGACCTGTTTAACGTAATTGCCTACGACTCGGAAATTCAGGCCTTCGCCCCTGAACTGCAGCGATATAACGAAGAATCGCGCTCCTCAGCATTAGGCTTTATCAACAGCATCAATTCCGGTGGAAGCACTAACATTGACGGAGCTTTGGCCGCTGCACTGAAAAATATCAAGGACGATTCGCTGCCAAACTACATCGTATTCTTGACAGATGGTCGGCCGACGGTAGGCGAAGTCAACGAGATGAAAATCGTCGAAAATACAAAAACTCACAATAAGCACGCTGCTCGACTTATCAGTTTTGGTGTCGGTTATGACGTCAATAGTCGTTTGATCGATCGACTTTCGAATGCCAACCACGGCCAAAGCGAATACGTTGGTCCGGACCAGGACATTGAGGCATCCGTGAGTCGACTGTACCAGAAAATCGCGTCGCCTGTCTTGACAGACGCGGCAATTAGCTACAACTTCGACGTGATGGATGTCGAGCAGGGCGAGATCGTCAACCGAGTTTATCCCAAAGAAGCTCTGGATATCTTTGCCGGAGGGCAACTCATTATCGTAGGTCGCTACAAAGAATCGGGAACAGCTGAAGTCAAGCTCACGGGTAGGATCGGAAAAGACACGAAAACTTACGACTTTGAAGTTCAGTTTGCGGATAAAGGACAGGACAATTCCAACGGTTTTGTCGAAAAACTCTGGGCGACACGTCGTATTGGTCAAATCATTGACGAAATTGATCTCAATGGTCACAACGACGAACTGGTCAAAGAACTCATACAACTATCGATGAAGCATGGCATCATGACTCGGTACACTTCATTCTTAGCCGACGAAAATGCCGATGCCAACGCGTTGTCAGATGTTCGAGCGAATTTTGGTGCGGCCGTTGAAAACCTCAAAGCCCTTGAAGCGACTGGGGGACGTCGCGGATTCGCACAAAGGATCGCCAAACAAAGTTTCAAAAGTGCTGATCGAACTGGAGCCATCGGCGCAGCCGGCGGTGGCGGTGGCCTGGCGCCTGCTCCGTCCGGAGGGGGAGCCTATTTTGAGGATCAGGTAGCTTTATCAGTTTCCGGCATTCGCACGAACAAGTCTGGTACGGTCTACAAACGCGGTAAGACAGTTATTGCCGCCAACGCAACCGATGTAGAATGCGGAATGCGGAATGCGGAATGCGGAATGCGGAATGCGGAATGCGGAATGCGGAATGCGGAATGCGGAATGCGGAATTTTGGTTCCGAGATTTGGGACGGAGTCTCTTCTTTTTAGGACCAGTAGGGTTCGACAAGATAGCGAGTTTGTTTGACTAGATAGTTGATACCCGATAAGCCTCGCCACTCGCTTCTAGCCGCTCGCCACTCAATATTCAATTGTTAGCGATCGGTTGACCGATGGCGCGAATCAGCCTTAGCTGCCAACGATTATAGTTCATCACCGCGTCCAGGTATTCGTTTCGAGTCTGGGCAAGCGTTTGAATCGATTGAACCGCTTCCAATGGCATTCCTTCCAGTCCCTTGATGGCGAGCTCGTTCTTATTCAGCACGTTGGTAGCTTCCGCAACATTCGTCTCAGCCAACTGCATCGTTTCGGCATACAAGTTGACCTGGTGATACGCGGTTGAAACCTCATTTTCAATCTGATCTTTGATTGCCCGTCCGGTGTATATCGACTGGGTAAGCAGACTGCGTGTTGCGTTCTTTGCCGCGCGGGTGCCTTTGCCTAGATTGTCAATTTGCCATGTCAATTGAATGTCAATGTCACTGCGTCCATCCAGTTTTTGAAGGGAACTGCCTTCGCCACCACCAAACACCCCGCCCCCTGCTCCGACGTGCAAATACGGAAGCAAGGGTCGCATTCTCTCCAGTTCGACTCGAGTCTTTGCGGCTTGGGCACGTGCTTCCGCTTCTCCAACATCTGGGCGACAGGCCAGCGCGCTGGATACCAGGGAGCCAACCGGCAACGTGCGATCAACCAGATGAATTGGCGCTAGATTCGTTTCGTTTGCATAGATGCCAAGCGCGGGGTCAAGTTTTGTTTCATCCAGTTGCAGGATACGAGCCAGCTCACTCGAAGCCACACGAATTGCAGCTTGCCTCTCCGCGACTCGTAACCGTGACTGGTTGACAACCACTTGCATCCGACTTGAATCTGCATCGGTTCCTTTGCCTGCCTGAACAAAGGCACTGGTGAGGCGAAATAGTTCTTCTGCATCTTGCTGATTTTGCAAGGCAATTGCGAGCATGGATTGTGCTTGAGCCAAGTCAAAATAAGCAAGAGCCGACTCAAGCATGACGTCATTAAAGACTTTCGATTTCGCTTTGCGTTCTGCATTTACTAATTGTCGAGCTGCGAGTGGCCGATAAATTGCTTCCGCAATCGAGAGGTCAGCGGTCAAACGCAATGGACCACCGGAACCGCCCGCAAGAGGCATATTTGCGATCGAAGCTCCTCCGCCAAAAAACAACGAGCCGCGGCTAACCGTGCTGACTACTCCGTTGGTTGCCTGGATTTCGCCTTCGTGATGGTTGTACCCCATTCCAAATGTTATCGAAGGTAGCCAGGCCGCAGCCGCCAAGTCGTAGTTGGCTTTCGCTTCGCAGACTTTTTCACGAGCGAGTTTGACGTTCCAATTATCGGCGCCTGCTAACTGCAACACTGTTGGAAGGTCAATCGGAAGACTGTTCGCTCCGGCACTTTGATCGACATACATTCCGCTATCGGACTGCACGCTTTCGTGGGAAATTCCTGAATTCAGAGTATTGTCGCTGGGCCTGTTCAAGTTAGATATCGTTGACTGTGGGTTCGCGTCCTCGATCGGCTCAAACGGCAGTTCTTGTACATACGTGACGGGAGTGATAGGTGAGCCTACTTCGGGGCTGTCTTTTTTTACGTCTGCCGTCTTCAACTGGGCAGCCGCCGGTTTTGACTTTTCAACGACATTTAGCTTGAATTCGTTACGACCGCGGGAGTCGTTAACCAGACCTGAGTTCGTGAGTTTGTAGGCGGAGCGGGGTTTCGTCTTTGAGGATGCGATCATGCGAGCCGAGTGTTTACCAGTTGTCCCCAACAATGGGCACTCTGGGGATGAGTTGGACGCTCGACATCCAAAGGATCCACCGATCAGCATCGTCAGGATCAGAATACAATATCGCATCGCGCGTCTCAAAAACGAATGAATGGATCGGTTCGTCTGTTTTTTCGACAATTCTGGAAGACGCGCAACAATCAATACAAACGGATACGAATATCCAGAACGACCCATATAGTTTTACAGCCTTTTGACGCAATAAACGGGCTCTTGACCGCTACGCTATCACTCCGGTGGTGGAGCCACCGTACAGCGTCAGGCCGATATTGCGCTGCTCAAAATTGTCTATGCCCGTGCGATCGTCAGCGGTACCAGGAAGACCATCCGG
>CAMYNE010000016.1 GCA_947259675.1 uncultured Pirellulaceae bacterium | reverse complement strand
CGCCCGCCGCACCGGCGAGATCGGCGGCGTAGAGGACCCCACCCGTACGCTCCAAGCGCCCGCCCGCCGCTGCGGAGGCGAGAGCGGCGAGGCCTAAGCCACACCATGCGACCAACAATGACATTTTTAATCCCGAAGTGGATTTGAAACTGTCGCCAGATTCGATCGCCAGGGTCGAAAGAATTTTGGAGCTGTCGACCACCAGTTGAACGGGGATGGTCGTCAACGCCGTGCCAAGGATCAATTCGTTGTTCTCTTTGACGGGTTGAAACTCGATTTGAGTTAAGAGGTCGGCAACCTCGGCCTTGAGTGATTTTTGAATCGCCTCCCAATCAAGCCAGCAGCATTGAATGATGGGTTTTTCTTTGCCATCAACGCGCCGGGCCAGGATCAAATGGTTATCCACCCACATCGGTTGCATGACGCCTTCCCGAATGATGCCCGGTTTAACAGAAAGATTCAGATTCGAAAGTGTTTGCGGATCGAAATTACCCAAAGCCATTTGGTTGTCATAGGTATTGTTCATGGCCCACTGTTGCCCGGCAAACTCTTTGGTCGAATCGCGTCGACGATTGAATTCTGCGTAGTCTCGATCTTCGCTGCGAATTTGTTGTAACTGGCTCTTATTGGGTATGGGGATTCGTTTTTTTTGTTTCGACAAATCCCTGTCGACTTGACTGTCGTTGATCTGTTTTCTCATTTTTTCGACTGCCGGTACGTTGTAAACGCTTAGCTCGGATTGGGCACCCTGTTGAGCCTCGGGATTAATGGCGATTTGCGGGAGCATCACTTCCGGGCATTTTGCGAGCATCGCATCGTAACTGCAAAACTGGGCGACTTCCTGGAGTTTGATCGAGTTTGCATCAAGCGAGGCTTGTGTGACGCCGCAACAGGCCATTGCCAGTTGGCAGCGTTCGCCGGTTGGACGTTGCGGCGAAGTAATTTGGTTATCAGGTCCGATTTGAAAATGCAAAGCCACGAATTCAGGCGGCTGAAACAACAGCGGCGAAGGAACTTCCGCAAGTCCCTCCTCGATTTGTTGAGTCGGATCGATCACGGGATTGTTGAATTGATAAAACGAATCGTAAAGATAATGCGGTCGCGCAGCTTCCTGTGCAACAAGAGGCAACAGCTTCAGATCCATACGATAAAGTGCACTACTGATCCGTTCCTGAAGCTCGGCTTCCTGCCGCGCAATCTCCGTTTCGGCTCGGTCGATTTCTCGCAACGAGTCAATTTGCATCGTCTTCCAGCTTAACCACGTCATGGCCGGGATAACGGCCGCGAGGCAGATCAAAAAAACCAGCCAGATTTGCCAGGGTCTTCTCATGATCCCGATCCATTTTCGCAAGCGGTCCACATGTAACCCTTGCCGCGGACGGTTAACAGAAGGTTTGGTTTCTCTTTGTTGTCACGAAGCTTTTCACGCAGGCGGGCAATGTGCATGTCGATCGTGCGAGTCGTGATTCCTTTCGGGCTCAAACGCCAAACGCTTGACAGCAGTTCGTCCCGAGAAATGGCTCGGCCACGGTTGGAGATCAGGTAACCCAGTAAATCTGCTTCTTTCTCGGAAAGCTCGGCTCTGGTTTCGTCGGTGTATCTTAGTTCGCGTCTTTCGAAATCAATCGTTCCATATTCGAAGTTTGTCTGACCGATGTTGGTGGGACGCTCGGGCGAACGGCGGAGGACAGCTTCGACACGAGCGATGAGTTCTTTGATGCTAAACGGTTTAACGACATAATCATCGGCGCCGTCTTTGAGACCCTGAACGCGATCGGTCTCGTCGCCTTTGGCCGTCAGGATGATCACCGGTTGAGTTGGACGAATTTTGCGCAACTGGCGAAGAATCTCAAGGCCGGGAATTCCAGGCAACGCGAGGTCAAGCAGCAACAGGTCATATTCCGACTCTGTCGCCTTGTTCATGCCGTCGTTGCCGTCCGCAGATTCAAGAACGCGATAACCATTGAATTCCAATGCGTCAACGATACCCCGTCGGATTGCCGGGTCGTCTTCGATGGTTAGAATCGCCGATCTGTTCATGGTTGTCTTCTTTCAGTTAGCTTAGCCCATCTCTCAATTGTAGCCGGCTCAATGCGGAATGCGGACTGCAGAATGCAGAATCTGAAATCTGAAATCTGAAATTTGTCACGAATTTGCCTTACTCTGCCGGATCAAGAGGGACAGCAAGATCGGTTCTTCCTCTTCAATGCCTCGCCGCCAAAAACTCGAAGCATCGAATTGAGGTGCCAATATCTCGTATTACTCTTCTGTGGTTTCCTGTTTTTCGGTTACTTCTTTCACAACGCCTTTGACGAGAACTTTCTCATCGCCCACGGTGATTAGAATGTCTCCGTCCAGGGCCAATTCATTGTTGCGGCGTTCTGCCACGAGTTGCCAGACAAGCTGGTTAAATTCTGCTGATCCGAACTCGACGGTGCGATCCGGTTGGATATCCTCTTCTTCGTCAATCAGTTGGTTGGAAATCCAGCGATTGCCGCGTCGATAAAATGCGCCCACGTTGCATTGCTGAACGTTTGTAATGGTTGCCTGTTTCATATCGGCAGTCAAATAACAATTGCCCACGTTCAGCCACTTTTGGTCACGCTGGTATGAGTTATTGAATTCCTGGTTAACCGAACCAATTCCAGAGCGGCAGAACCAAGCGCGGTTCTTGAAATTGTCTGTCGCAGTTGCGTTGAGGGCCTGCGTATCGCTGAGATCAACACCTTCTTCGGCCAAGAATGAAGTGTATTCGGTCAAGATTCCGAACTCTTTCGAAAGCGCGATAATCTCGCCGGTCAGCTCTTTCAGTTTTGAGTCGAGTTCAGGTGTCGCTGAGGTTAGCGTGCTCTTGGCCTGGCTATTGAGCTGAGATGCCTGTGCAGCAGTTGCGACCGCGTTCGGGTTGGCACCGAGATCGCGAATCGAATCCACAAGTTGGGCGATTCTTCGGCTGGCCCACAAGCGAGCGACGAAAGAATTGTTGGTATTGATGGACGGTTTAACTTCAAACTTGAAATTGAATGCCTTTTGTTTGCCTCGGTGATTTCCGGTCAGTTCAAAGCACAGCGGTTTCTTGCCTTTGTACTTGCCAAGTAAAACCAGTTGGTCACCTTCGTACATGTCTGGAATGGCTTGCGGCAACATGTTGGTCACGCGTTTAGGAGTCGGTTTTCCTCCGGCATTCACAACTTGCAGTGTCGGTTCGGACAAGGTGGGTCCGTCGAGGCCTTTGAAGACGCGAGCGACTTTGGCTTCGACATCCTGGTCAGGCAGCACGAACGTCGCAAAACCGCGTGTGGAAGTTGCCACTTTGTCGAGCAGCGGCGTATTCACATCGTAGCCCACGCCGAACGAAAAGACTCGGCGTCCATGTGGGTTTTGCTCCGTCGCGACTTTTCGAATGGCGGCCTCGGAGGTTTCACCAACGGTTGGCAAGCCATCCGTCAGGAACATCACGATTGGCAAATGCTGTTCGGCTGGTTCACCTTGCAAGGACCTTTGCAACGCGGCGTGTAAATTAGTGCCACCGCGAGCGATGATTGCCTCAACGAATTCGCGAGCCTTTTCAAGAGACTCTTTCGATTTGACAACGGTTTCTTCGGAAAAGACCTCAACCTCGTCACTGTAGGTCACGATATTGAAGGCTTCGCCCATTTCGAGTCCTTCGATGACTTGCAATGCTGCTTCTTTCGCCTGTTCGATTTTCTTTCCTGCCATACTGCCTGAGCGATCGATGACGAGCGTGATTTCGCGCTCAATAGTGTCACCGTTTTTGTCGCCGTTGTGGGCTGCTCCCATGCCGGCCAGCAGCAGGAAGTAGCCGCCTTTTCCGTTCGCGTTTGGGTAAGTGAACATCGATGCCGTGACGGCTCCTTTGTCCAGCAGATATGAAAGGTTAAACGGTCCCGGCATACTGGCAGCGTTTTCGGCAATGGATGTTGTTACGGTCTGTTTGTTGGTGGAACTGGTCTTGAGTGGATGTGTTGGCGAATAGACGGTCGTAATGGGGCGTTGTGACTTAATCTTGACGTTGATTTTCCAAGGCGTGTCATAGACCACGCTTCCACTTCTTGGCAGAACAAAGTCAACTCGATCGCCTTCGGCCGACAGCAGATGTTCGTAGACAATTTGAACTTTCTGGTCGCCTTCAGCCGGAACAGGAAATACGCTGGTGCGGATCAGGTTGTAACCGGCAAATTCAAGTAACGCAGGGTCCTTCAATTTCGCGACGATCGAATCGAAAGTCGACTTTGCTTTTTGTTTGACCAGCAGCTCTGTTTTCGGCTCGTCGGCCTTTCCCTGAAAAGTGAACGACTTGATCACAGCGCCGTGAGGAACTGGAATCAACAGCTCGGCGATTTCATTCGACTTCGATTGGTTGTGTAGGCTGATGTTAAGTGTGGTGGACGATACCTGTTCAACGATTGACACATTCGCCAAAACTTCACTGACTTGAATTCGATAGTTCGCTGCCATTGAGGACCGATACGTCTGCGGAACAATGACGTTGCGACACCATGCCCGTTCGGAAGGTGTTTGAGAAACTCCGTCCGTTGGGTGCAACGCAAGGACCGCAAAACCAAAAAGCAAAACTAACATGATTTGACGTCGCATGACTCTTCCTTTTGAGTGGAATGGTTCTGGTATTCGCGGCGGGGTGGTTTTCCGTCGTACCGCCGAAGGGCGCTTTGATTATTCTACGAGCCCAAACAGTCGTCGTTCGTAACGGGTCTGTAACGTCGTATTTGTCGGTTTTTTACGTGTCAATTGATCTATTGGCGACAAAAGCAGGCTTCTCTAAAATTTGCCAGCCAAAAATCGAATCGAAACTAGATCAGGAAGGCGAGCGCAGGGTGTCAACGACTGGAACCGACAATTCGAATCAAGAACAGTCTGTCCTTCCGGTACGGGCATATATCCGACGCCGCGATAGCCTAGGCGACAGAGGGAAACGGATGTCTCGTCGCGCTCGGCGGCGCATGTTGGACATTAGCCAAACGTATTGGGCTGTCGAACAAGACGACAACTTTACTGACGAAGAACGAAAGCATCGTTGGGAGCTGTTGCGAAAGTATGGCGATTTCACGATGGCCTACTCAACTTTCGTGCAACCCCTTTTGAAGTATCACGAACAAAATTTTCTCGAGGGCTTCATCGGTTATCGACAACGATGGGGCATGACGTTTGCGCTGGGTGATCCAGTGGCCGCAAATGAAGACAAATTGGCGTTAATCAAATCCTTTTGTGACCAGAATCGAGGTGTAACGTTTTGCCAGATTTCCGAGTCAACCGCAGAAATCCTGCATGGCTTGGGGTTCTACGTTAACGAAATGGGCGTCGACACAGTGCTGGACCTGGCGACTTACGATTTCGCGGGCAAAGAAAAAGAGTGGTTGCGTTATGCCGAAAACTGGAGCAAACGACGAGGCTACGAAGTAAAAGAATGCGGGTTCGGTGAAGTGACCGCAGACGAAATCGAAGCGGTTTCCGAGGCTTGGCGAAAGACGCGTACGGTGAAGCGAAAAGAAGTTCGGTTTTTGAATCGGCCGATTGTCGTCGCGAATCCAGAGCCTGAAGTGCGAAAGTTTTACTTTTTGGACGCTGACAAAAAGTTGTTGGCCTTCGTTTTTCTGGATCCTATTTATCGCAATGGCAAAATTGTCGGGTATGTGACGGCCTTTAAGAGGCGACATCCAGATGCTCCACAGTACGCCGAGCAGGCGATCATGAAAGCCATCATTGAAAAATTGAAGGCTGAAGGGGTTGAAGTACTTAAGCTTGGGCTTTCGCCAGCTGCGTGGGTGGAAGATCTTCGTTTCAAAGCGAATTGGTTCACGTCAAAGCTTTTTAAGGCGGCGTTTCATTCCAAGTCGATGAATCATTACTGTTACAACTTGATTGGACACGCCAATTACAAACGCCGTTTCCGAGGACGGGAAGAGAAAACCTATTTTGCGTCTGCATCCCGATACAACTCGCTCCGGCTATTGGCATTGATCGGTCTTTGCGGGGCCGCCTGACAGTGTCAATCCGAGAAGCGCCATGATAGGATCCGACTGAATTCTCACGAATCCGGCTGCAAAATAACCTCATCTTGTAGTTGTCCGGTAGCAACGACATGATTTCTAGTTACCGTAACATTCATCCGTTGTTCCGTGATTCAAATCGGGGTCGAATTCTGCGGCTACCAAGAAAATTCTGCGGCTACCAAGAAAATTCTGCGGCTGTATTTGCCTGCACCTAAACCTTGTTCCCGTCGCTAAATGCGGTGGCAGATTAGCTAAGTTGCCAGAAATCGACAAGATGAAAACAACCTGTGGTAGACTGACCCCACCCAACGTCCTTTAAATAGCTCCCACTACCGCTGATGTCGTCTAGAATTGAATTTTCGAAAACAGTCAGTTCCTGCGAGGCAAATGATGGTCCCTTTCATTATTTTTGGTACACGTGGTGTCACTTTTAAAAAGGAGAGCGGTCAGTTTCATTGCCCCAGCTGCGGCGGCGGAAGTGATTACGTTCACAAGAATGTCCGCCGATTTTTTACGCTCTACTTCATTCCGGTGATTCCGCTCGATAGCCTCGGCGAATATGTCGAATGCCGTGCTTGCCAGGGTACTTACCATGTCGGCATTCTGGAATACAATCCTGCCGCCAGTGGGGTCCAGGTCGATGCCCTGTTCATGGTCGCCATGAAGCAAGTCATGATCGCGATGTTGCTGGCCGATGGCGTGATTGACGATGCTGAGGTGAAGGAACTGAAAGCCACGTTTGAAGATTTGGCGGGAGTCTCAGTGACCGAACAGGATCTCCGCGAAGAGATTGCCGCCATCCAAAACGAAGGCTCCGGAGCTATTGAGTTGGTTCAACATCTTGCTGCTGGCCTTAACGATAAAAGCAAGGAGATGGCCATTACGGCTGCCTACCAGATTGCCGCAGCCGATGGACACGTCGATCCGTCAGAGCAGCAACTACTCGAGGAAATCGGCGCTGCCCTTGAACTCTCAAAGGCACATTTTCGCGGAATCATGTCGGAGTTACAGACGACCGGAATCTCGAATTGAGAACAGGACAGATTACGCTGCGTCGGATTTGTCATGGTCTCGCGCCGCGATTTGGATCGCTTTGATTTCAGCGCAAACCGTTTTCAACTCAACAGGCTTCGTAAAGTATAGATCGAAACCCGCTTCAAAAGACTGTCGTCGCGACGGCACTCCTCCACGGCCGGTCAACGCAACGAGAATCGATCTTTTCTTGGCCGACGAATTCTCGATTTGCCGAATTTGCGACGCAACTTGATATCCGTTGATATCTGGCAGTCCGATATCAATGATGGCAATGTCAGGTAAACAATCGTTGGCCTTCGCAACCGCAGACTTGCCGTCGGGGCATTCGGTGACATCATAACCTTGTGCCGTCAAAATCATTCGAAAAACTTCTCGAACATCATTGTGGTCTTCAACCAATAGCAGCTTGTTCGAATCCATGAATCCCGTCTCCCCAAAGACTGGCAGAATTGTGAATAGATCCGGAACTTTATTCAATCTGGAGATGAGAGCCTATGGCAAATTCTTACCGATGCTTGCAAAAACAAAGCCGCTTTCGGATTCTCGAGCAAGTGTAATCGATTAGACAGCTGGCTGGGTAAGTATTTAGAATGTTCACCTGGCAGCAATATCAATTGGCGAGGAAATGATGGCAAAGTCACCCGAAGAAATGGCAGCAGCGATGGTTGCCAACTTGAAAGAGAAAACCGGTAAAACCCTGGATCAATGGTTGAAAATCACTGGAAAGGCCAAACTGGAAAAACATGGCCAGATCGTAAAGATGTTGAAGACAGATCACGGCGTAACCCACGGCTTTGCGAATCTAATCGCCCATCACACGCTATCTAGCGATACCGTGTCCGGAAACAAGGACGACAACCAACTCGTCGACGCGCAATATTCGGGAGAAAAAGAATCGTTACGACCGATTTATGACGCGTTGATTGCGATGGTTGAAAAGCTGGGAAGCGATGTTGAAATCTCACCCAAGAAAGCCTATGTCAGTCTCAGGCGCAACAAACAGTTTGGGTTGATTCAGCCCTCAACAAAAACGCGGGTCGATGTTGGTATCAACATCAAGGGCGAGAAACCGGCGGGTCGCCTTGAGGCGAGTGGTAGTTTCAACAGTATGGTTTCACACCGTGTCCGCATCGAAAACAAAAAAGAAGTCAACGCGGAACTCAAAAAGTGGCTAAAAAAAGCGTATGACGCCTCTTAAGAAACGGCCAATCCATCCTGATGGAAAACCAAATTGGATTTCACGACTGGGCCGGATCGTCTTGTGGATCGTGGCGGTTTTTGGCTCTCTCATCTCATTCCCAAATGTTTTTCCATGGGTTTTGTCCGGTTGGCTCGCTTATTATTCCTATTTGTCGTTTCGTCAACGGACTAGCTGGCTTCCACTCGCCATCTGTCTGGCGTTGATCGCGATTAAACTCCCTGAACCGACCCTTTGGCTATTACTCTTCGCGATCGTGTTGATACTTCAACTTTGGAATCCAAATTTTGTGGTACAGACCCGGACTGCGTTGCCGTGGATTTGTTGGGCTGTTTATGCGACATCGTTTTGGTGGGGGAAAGAAACAAGTTTTCAAACCAAATTCGAATCCGGCAGGCCTGTCGTCTGCCTAGGCGATAGTTTGACGGACTATGGTTATCCACAGGAACTTGAAAAACTCATTTCGGCGCCGGTAAGAGATTTTGGATTCAATGGATACACGACGAGCGATGCGATCAAACTGTTACCTGAGATTGTTGCGGTGAAACCGCAAGCCGTGATTATCGAATTGGGGGGTCATGACTACAACAAAGATCACAAACCCAGGTCGGCAACGCTCCAAAACCTTGAGCAGATAATCGACGAATGCCAAGAATCCGGGGCGCGAATCGTGCTTGTTGAAATCCCACGCGGCTTCATCACGGACCCGTACTATGGGCTCGAACGTCAATTAGCTCGTCAATATGACCTACAACTGATTCCCGATTCGATGATTAGGAACATCGTCTTTTGGAGCCCAATCATACCGCCTGGCAGCTGGGTCGATGCCTCTTGGCGAAACAGCGATGATGGTCTTCATCCCAACGATCGTGGCAACAAAATGATGGCGGCGCATGTCGCTACCGCATTGGCCGATGTCTTCGGAGACGAAATTTTAACAAACGATGAGTGAACTGATCGGCGTTAAGCCATGTCAACTTTGCGGTCGATCCTTAAAGCGCGGAACGACCGAACACCATTTGATACCGCGAACCTGTCACAAGAATCGCTGGTTTCAAAAAAACTTTACGCGCGAAAGAATGAGCCAAACCATTGACGCTTGTCGTGATTGCCATGGAGCAATTCACCGCTTGATTCCCCGCGAAAAAGAATTAGGACGATCCCACAACACGATTGTCACTTTGTTGGGACATCCTGAAATTTCCAAATTCGTCGACTGGGTCCGGCGACAAAAATAGTAACGCCCTCCTTTTAAGTTGGAGATTGCTTTGGGTACAATCCGCGATCATGAGTACAAATATTTTTCGCGGCTGCATTCCGGCATTAATGACACCCTGCAATGCCGACCGAACTCCAAATTATTCGGCGCTCGTCGAAAAAGGCAGGCAATTGTTTGAAGCCGGGATGACCGGCGTCGTTTATTGTGGGTCGATGGGCGATTGGCCGCTGCTCACGGATGACCAGCGACAAGAAGGGGTACGTCAGCTTTGCCAAGCTGGTCTTCCCGTCGTCGTTGGCACAGGCGCCATGAATACACGTTCGGCCGCCGATCATTCGGCTCATGCAGCGTCGGTTGGAGCTCAAGGCTTGATGGTGATTCCTCGCGTGCTTTCCCGGGGAACTTCTGCAGCGGCTCAGCGAAATCATTTCGCCGAGATTTTGGGAGCGGCGCCGGAACTGCCAGCTGTCATTTACAACAGTCCGTATTACGGTTTTGAGACGAAGGCTGAATTATTTTTTGACCTGCGACGCGAATTTTCCAATCTCGTTGGTTTCAAAGAATTCGGGGGAAGCGTCTCGCTCAGCTACGCTGCCGAACATATCACGAATGCCGATAGCGAGCTGACCTTGATGGTCGGAGTCGATACCCAGGTCTTTCATGGTTTCGTCAATTGCGGCGCGACCGGCGCCATTACCGGGATAGGAAACGCGTTGCCGAAAGTCGTTTTGCACTTCGTGAAGCTTTGTGAGCAGGCCGCCGCAGGCGACTGCGAGGCTCGTCGATTGGCAAAAGAGCTTGAAACGGCGCTGATGGTTTTGTCGACATTCGATGAAGGTCCCGATCTCGTGCTCTTTTACAAATATCTGTTGGTGCTTGACGGCGAATCGGAGTACGAACTGCATTTCAACGAGACGGACCAACTGAGTCCCAGTCAAAAGGGATTCGTGGAGTCACAATACGATCTTTTCAAGGCCTGGTGGGAAGCTTGGCCAGGCAAAAACAAATAGCAAATGGGAATACGGTCGAATACGAGGTCGGAGGTCGGAGGTCGGAATTGGGATGACTCCGACCTCCGAACTCCGACCTCCCATTTGATTCCTACGCTGTTGCCAATTCGGTGACGTTGGCCAGAGTCCAGATTCCGTCCACCCTTCGCCATGCGTTGCACGGATTTTCGTCTTGTAACACATCGGGCAAGCGGTGCGGGCGAATGTTGTCAAAACATTGCAACGCTGCGAAACGAAGAATCGAGCCGGGAATTCCCACGGCAGTGAAGCCAGGATGCCCCGTCGCGGGAAAAGGCCCGCCATGATTCATGGCGGCCGTAACGGCAACCCCTGTTGGCATTTTGTCATTCAGTAACCGGCCAACCCGTTGTCGCAAATCGGGAACAAGCTGGTCGTAGGCCTCGTCGTCATTGCCGTTCGATGCCGAGTAAATACACCCTGTCAAATTGCCTTCCAAAGAACAAATAACCTTTACCGCTTGTTCAAGCGAGTCTGTTTTGACGACCAATGTCGAATTACCAAACGCTTCTGTTTGCAAAACGTGGGGATTTGCCAGAAAACGGTCGCCGTCGATTTGAAGCACGGTATTGGCGTAACTGTAGCCTTCGCCGCCGCCCTCGGTTGCACCGCAAATCTGTTCTGCACCGGCGTTCTTTAACGTCTCGACGGCTGCGGCGAGTCCTTTTTGCCCGGATTCTGACAATAACGTTCCCACCGGAGCTGCATTAAACTTCTCGGTTAACGAATCAACGAAGCGGTCAGCCTGTTTGCCTTTTTGGAGAATGACCAAGCCTGGATTGGTGCAAAATTGTCCGCTTCCCATCAGGCAACTGCCAGTCATTTCCGCCACAATTTCATCGGAGCGTTCCTCGAGCGAGCCAGGCAAAATGACGACAGGATTGATCGATGACAATTCGAGATAAATCGGTTTGCCAACAGAATCCGCGGCCGCCTTCAGTTTTAGTCCGGCATCACGACTGCCGGTGTAACCAATCGCGGCAAGTCTTGGATCGCGAGCCAGTTTTTCTCCGTCCGCGTGAGCCAACCTGTAAATCAGCTGAACGGTTCCAGCTGGCATGCCCGATTCATCGGCAGCGGCCCGAGCTTCTTCCGCCAATAGTCGCGTCGTTCCGGGGTGCATTGAATTGGCTTTCGCGATTACGGGATTTCCAGCCGCAATCGCGGCCGCAAAATCTCCACCGGAGATGCTCCCAAACGCGAGCGGGAAATTATTGGGACCAAATACCGCAACGGGCCCGATGGCAGCGTAGAAGGAACGAATGTTGGTTTGTGTATCGATAACCGGCATGCACCAACTCGCGGATCGTGCCGCCGCAGCCGCCTGGCGGAGTTGGTCGGTGGTCCGCGGAAGTTCGCCCGACGCGAGTCTCGGTTCGACGGGATAGGCCGTTTCGCGGCTCGCAAGTTCGCAAATCTCAGCCGAACGAGCTTCGATTCGAGCGGCAAACTTTTCCAGAAAAGCGGCAATCTTTTCACGCGGAAGCTGACGAAGTTGTGCAAATGCCTTGGTCGCGGCATCAAGTGCAGCTTCGCATTCCGACCAGCTACTGACGGGGTAATCTTCGTTGATTTTAGCTGCCGCCCGCGGGTCTTCTGCCTGAAAAGTTCCCGTTGCATCAGAGTCTCGCCATTGTCCGGCGATCAGTACTTTATGAGTTGTCATTTTGTTGTGCTCGTTGAGAATTCGTGGGCCAGCTGTGTTTTAACAGTTAGCTGAGTGTTCGGAAATCGGTAGCTGGGTTCGTGAGAATTCAGTCGATTCCGCAGACAGTCTGAAATCTTACGAATTCAGATCACCCTCGATTTGCGTTTCGGGAGGGTGAGGCTCCTGCCGAACCGCAACTCCCAGGTTGGCGTGAGCAAGACTCGTCCTCCTTTTTTGACTTCATCCACAGACCAGACCGCAAGTTGATATTGCGCACAAAATACAATAATATCCCCGCATTGCAAGTGAAACCGAAACCGGGCCGTATTCTCACTCAAACCATG
>CAMYNE010000015.1 GCA_947259675.1 uncultured Pirellulaceae bacterium | reverse complement strand
CCGCTGCGGCAAGGGAGTAATGCTAAGCTCGTGTCATCAACTCAACCCTTTCTGAATCGATGCAACAAAGGACCCATTTTCGGATAGCCCATCTGGCTTAACGCCCCAATCACCGCCCTTGTGCGGCCCCGGACAGGCAGGGCGAATTGGGCGGTTTTTCTTTCCCCGGCAAAACGAACGTTTTTTGGCTCTTACGTATCGAATGTTGAATCTGTTATTGCAAACCATTCAAACATCGGGTTTGCCCAACGTGCGGACTCAGTGGATGAGGTTCTGTTCAACTTTGAATAGCCGCTATCGGCAAACTTCCCCTTAATTCCGCCGGTCGTTTGGGACTGTTCCAAGAACTCGTAAGGCTACCGTAGTTTTTGCAACTGCCAGAAAAGGACCGTATTTCGGATAGCCATTCTGGCTCAATGTCGAAATCACCACCCTTGATGGGTCCCGCAAACGGATTCGAATTGGGCGGTTTCGTTCCCCAGCAAAAACCCAACGATTCTCGAACTTATTATCGAGCAGACGCATCACAGCGAAATCTGACTTGCTGCAACCAAAAACACCTGTGCGAACTGTTCGCACAGGTGTTGTCTGAAAAGCTGAGGATCCACTCCCGACACGTTATTCCACCACGATTTCGACCTGGTCGATCATCGATTCGAATGTGAAAGCGAAGACGGGCACGAACACGAGGTGCTTGACCGAAACGTACATCTGGCCATTGCCGCTCACATAGTTCGAAGCCTGGATGTCGCTAAAAGTGAACGCGCTTTCCGTCTCACCGATCGCGTACGAGCCCAGGAGATCGAACTCATATGTCGACCAGTTGAACATACTCACCTGGGCGAGCCCATTGGGCTGATCGATACGCGACTCGATTGTGACATCGAGCGACGACGGAGCCGAGTTCTGGGTTTCGGCTTCGACGATGAACTCCATGTGATGTAGGTCGATAAACGTGTTACCGAATCCCGAACGGGTGCGAAGAACCAAATCGTCGGAATCGACAAGCTCCAACTGTCCACCCTCGAGAATCGTGCCGGTTGCCATAATCAAATTGGTGAGATTCCCAGGACGCGGCGTCGAGCCCTGAAATTCGAACGGTCCCATATCAGCGACTGCTCCCTGGATACCGGGAATGCCGGTGTCCACCGTGCCCGGGTCGTCGTGAAAGCGGGAATTGCCGTCCAAGTCGGTGTCGACATTGCCGGGTACGGCCGTATTGTCCGCGGAGTCGATGGCGGGAGAGCCGGCGAGAAGACGGTAGTCAAAGTTGGCCTGGTCGACAAACATTGGATCGGCATCGATGTTCCCAACGCCAGCGTATCCGCCCTCGACGATGCTGTAGCTGATCGTGGCCGAATTCTGATAGACGAGTTCGCCGCCCGTGTCGCCCCAGACGATCGAGTTTGCGACAGTCACGTCCCAGCCCAAGATCGCGCTGCCAAATGGCGCCTCGTTGTTTGCCAGGCAGCAGTTGATCACGCTGGTCCCCTCGCCGCCGCCGAAGCTCGAGATTGCGCCGCCGGTGACGATTGCACTGTTGTCGTTGAGGTTGCAGTTGATGAGAGTCGCGCTGCCTCCGTTCCAAACAAAAACGGCGCCGCCATCATCATTGGCGTGGTTGTTCGAGATGTCACAGTTAATCAGAATCGGCGAAGCGCCGAAGTTGCAATACACGCCGGCCCCCCAGCAACCGCATGAATTGCCGTTGATGACACAGTTTTTGATGGTGGCGCTTGCCTCGCGAAAGAAAAGTCCGCCCCCGTTGAACTGGTCGGCGACCGCACCCGGCAACGTGGCACCACCGCGAATCGTGATTCCCTCAAGCACGGCGTCAGTTGTCTCGCCTGAGTCGAAGATGAATCCGCGGTAGGGTTCTGTGCTCGTCCCCTCGGCATCGATGATACAACTCTGCCGACCGAAGGCGCTGCGAACCGTGATCGCCTTGCCGTGAAAGCGGATATCACGGTTGCCTGGACCCGTGTAAAGGCCATCGTCAAGCACAATAATGTCGCCGCCCTGGGCGGCATCGATCGCCGCTTGTATGGTCGGATATTCGCTCGGCACGAAGAGGACGTCGGCGGCCGCCGATGAGCCGATAATGGCGAACGCACAGACGCCGAGCGCGAGCCCAGCTGTTCGTTGAAGCACAGTCATGATTTGAAACTCCTCACTTGGGTGATTAATGCAGAAAATACGCTTGTACGAATTTTTTTTACCTGGTTTTCTTTTTGCTCTACGTAAGATGTTCCAACGACAGCCGATTCTTGCAAGAAAATCAAAAATGGCCAAACAAAGCCTTAAATTGAAGGCAGTTGCCAAGCTAAGTATGCAATGGCGCCTGAAGGTGCCTCAAATGTTTGTGACTTATGCTTTGGCAAATGCGGACTGTCTGCGATCCACCTCAAACCCACTAAACACAAACCAGGCGAAGGTAACCCGTGCGAGCTGCGAAACGGAAACCGTTGCATCCCCCTTGCCAGAAATTGTCCTATCATCTCGTTGACTTGCCAAGTTTCCGACGCGAGCCAAAAAACGACCCTTTTGCGAATAGCTAATCCGGCTCAACGTCCAATCGCCGCCCTGACGAGGCTCGGCCAGCCAGGGCGAATTGGGCGTACTTTCGATCCCGGCCAAAAGGAACGATTTGCACGGCTCTAGTTCGTGAGTCCCAAGTTGGATCAAACTGTTGTTGCAATCGCCAGGGCTTTCTGTTTTCCCTGAATTCACAACTTACTTGCATCTCATCCTATCCCTGCAACAATCAATTTATGCCTTGGGGCACGAAGTCCCTTTAGGCGACAGAATAACCAAGGTGCCGGACAAAATAGAAACCACCATTGGCGACGTTGAGCGACCTCGCGTCAGTCAGTTCCGACTGCGGACGCTATTTATATTCATCTTGGTTTTTTCTCTGCTATTCGCCATAGGCGTTCCTGTTCGAGAATGGTTGAACCGACAGCCGACGGTGCAGGTCGTTGTAACCTATCCAGGCGCAACCGTGGAATCGTGCGATGAGTCCATCGCCAGGAAACTTGAATTGGCTTTCATGTCCTCGCCACACATCGAGTCTTGGACGATCGTGAGTCATTCGGGCCGTGTCGAAGCCTATGCGATCGCCGTGCCAGGGACGGACAGCCAGGACCTGCCCAAACAAGTCGATCAGTGCATTCGGTCACTTGATGGACTCCCCCTAGATGTCGTGATTACGCCATCGAAGTTGTTCCGAAACAAGCCCTTCTATCCACCCACTAACATCCAGCAAGTGGATCAACTTGATGTTAAGTTTTCTGGCGAAGCGTTGGCTCAACTAGGTTTAACCGTTGCCGATGCAGCCGGCCAAATTCAACTCATACAGGCAGAGTCGTCGCCCATCTCCAAACAAACGCAGCTGGCATTTGAACAATCCATCTTGACGACGAATCAGGGTCAACGAATTGAGCTGCGCCAAATTGCTGAGATTAGCGTAGTCCGAAAGCCAGATAAAGTGGTTCGGCAGTCGCAGTAGCCGTCGATCGCCGCCAAACACAGAACAGCGGCAAGGTGGCCTACGGCCATCACCGCAAGGCAATTCAGCGTTTCCCGTCCGTCAGCGCGGTCCCCGGTCCGTCTTCGTCGATCTCCTGGTCGCAAAGAATTTGTTGAGCTCGGTCGGAGATGACAAAATCCGGTGAATCTTCCTGGTAGAGAATTTCCAACATCATGCGACTCCTTCCAATCGTAGCGAATAATGGCACCCCGCCTTATTATCTTCATCGCGGTTCGCCGGTCAAACCATCTGCTCCCGCACCGTGTGGTGTCTGGCAGCCGCGACATTCCGGGCCCTCTCGGGCCCGGCCTATTTGTGAATAACAACGAGGCCATCGGCTCAGGATGAAAAAAATGCAAACCAACTTTGGCATCGCGAGGTGTTTTTGCTATTCAAAATTCTCCTGAGGCAAATAAAGCGGCGGGAGCTTCATTTCCTTGACGCAGCTAACGTCGAGGTTAGCGACGGTTCCCGTTTTCAGAAACTGGTTTCGTATTTTGTTGATGCATGGTCCACCCACGCCGTGGGCGGCTGGAGCAACGATATGCAAACTGTTGGGAAAGTTCTTGGCCACGAGTTCACCCCATTTCGGAGGCGTAACCGGATCCAGTATGCCGGACAGGATTAGCGTGGGCACATCGGATTTTACCGGCTCACCAAAGTCTTCAGGAAGAATTGACTTGGGCCAGTTTTTGCAGGCAGCCATCTGTCGGTGAACTCGTGAGCCTCCCGTGAAAGTGTTCGAGGTCAATTCCTCAATCGAATCTAGATCGATTCGGGAAACGTCTTCCGCAGCTGTAACACATAACAGCATTCCCATCGCCAGCGTTTGACCGATTGCGCGATTGCGTTGAATCGAACTCTCCGCGAACGGCCGCAGGTCACCATTTATCGCGCGCCACAACAAGACCGGGAGTTTGCGACTGGTGTCGAGGTAATACATCTGGACTCGAACTGCGTTTGTGAACGCATCACGTGAAAGCTGCACTTTTTCTAACTCGCCGCCGTCACGCACCTCGACTTCGATCGGACCCTCATCAAACTTTTTCAAAAGCTCGGCAAATTTTTTGCGGAGGCCAGGAAAATGTTTACTGTAGATTGGTGAAGACTCAACTTCGTCAAAAATTAGGTCCAATGCTCTCTGAGCGCTTTGAGCATGATACAACGGATTCACAAACGGGATGGGTGCCACTCCGTTCAAGGTTGCCGTTCTTACGGTTTCGCCATGTCGGCGAATATAAACGAGGGCAGCACGTGTCCCATAAGACCCTCCCATCAGGTTGATTTGATCGTAGCCTAGTGCTTGACGTACCTCATTGAGGTCATCCATTGCGATTGGCGTTGAATACATTCGCAAGTCGGCGGTTTTGCTAAGTCGATCCCGGGCGGCGCGAACTTGTTCAGGATCAAACAGCGGGCCGAGTTTTTGGCGAGAATTGGCGTTACCATCTTGTGGCGAAAAACTCAGGCGATTGTCGCCCCCGGTTCCTCGCTGGTTGACCAGAACAATGTCACGGTTTTTACGCAAAGCAGAGTTGGCAACACCGGTATTGACATCGGCTGCGCCTTGACCGGGTCCCCCAGCCAACATGAATATTGGGTCAGGTTTCGGATTTGAGCCCGTCGCGTGGAAAACGAGAATTTTGAGTTTTATTTTACGACCCGACTGTGCTTCCCGATTCTCAAAAACCCGGTAATGTCCACGAGATACCTTTCCGTTTGCGTCTTGATCAACTTCGATAACCAGTCGGTGTTCGCCAAGTTCCTTGGGTTGGTCAAGGATCGCCTGAGCATCAAGCGTGAGCGAGTCTTGAAGCAGAAAAACGCACCCCAAAATGCAGCAGGCTGTTTTCAATTGAAAATTCATTTGTAGTTGCCTTTTGGATTAAAGGAAAAGGACGAACCAATCTGCAGGGGTTTGTCTTGGTGTTTGCCAAAGTAACAGGGAAAACGGGCATTGCAACTGCCACACTCTTGTTGAGACCGCGAAATGCACTCGGCTAGCTTGACCACCGGAAAGAAATGCAAGGCATCTAACGATCGGGTGAGCTCCATTTACCGATACGTCCGTTTGCGCCGGTTGCCCAGCCGGTATTCCCTGTGGGCGAAAATTGAATTGCGTGGAACGCCTCATCAGATACTTTGCTCCACGTGAAACCGGTGTTCTTCGACCAATCGGTTCCGGTCGGGCCCACCGCAACAAAAATCAGCTGTTTACCACTGCGATTGGCCGCGACACCGCTTCGATAACCGGTCGGCAGTTTTCCCGAAGGAGTCTTCCAGGTGATTCCGCCGTCGATGGTGACGGCAACATTGCCGGTTTTCCGCTCTGGCTGCAGATAGTCACCACCCACGGCAACACCGATCAAGTTGTTTGCAAAGGCCATCGAAAAAATACCGCTTGACTGGTTGCGGGGCAGGGGAGCGTTGACGAATTTCCATGACTCTCCATGATCGGGAGAAATTGCGATTCGGCTTACCTTGAACTGTTCGTCCTGTTTGGCACTCCCTAGCGCGATCAGGCACGTGCCATTCTTCAAGAGGACCATGTTGGTTCCGCTGGCCGCAAAACCGCCTTCACCTGGAATGACTTTGGGTCGATTCTCGGGTTTCAATTCGGACCAGGACTTGCCTCCATCATTTGTCTTAATCAATAGCAGGCGATCATCGATGGGATCGCTCATCGCAATTCCGTGGTCGTCATTCCAAAAAGACAGGGCGTCGAAAAAAGCTTTCTCGCTCTGATGTTCAAACGTCTTGGCCCACGTCTCACCACCGTCGTTGGTGCGATAGACTCGAGCTGGCGTTCCAGCGCTCAAAATAACTGCACTCGACCCACTGAACGCATGGATGTCGCGAAAGTCAAGTTCTTCCGCACCTGCAACGGTCTTTGAAGTCCACGTTTCACCACTGTTCAAGGTTCGCAAGACCGTTCCACCGGTTCCACTGGCCCAGATGATGTTGTCATTAAGGACATGCAAACCTCGCAGACTGGCTTCAACGCCCGAGTTTTGCATTTCCCAGGGGTCATGTTTTTGCTTTTTTGCTCGTCCGCCGTTTTGGGCCAATACGTTTTGACAGAGCAGGAACAAAAAAAGACAGAAAATGATTCGAGCGTTCATTGCCGGTTCACTTGTCACGAATACGGGTCTCAATTTAGAGCGTACGTTTGCTGCGTGGGAAACTGCCGAGCACGGTTAGCTCTTTGCAGTGCGCTCTCGCCTCACCAATAATTTCGGCAAATTTGGATTCTTTGCAGTGGCCGATCGCGTCGATGAAGAAAGTGTAATCCCAATTCACCGCGAGGCTGGGGCGCTTATCAATGTGCGTCAGATTAATTGAGTTCCGCTTGAAAACGTTCAAGACATCGACAAGCGATCCGGGTCGATCCTCGGTCGTAAACATGATCGACGTTTTGTCCGATCCGGAGATCTCCGTCTCGTTTTTGGAGAGAATCAAAAAACGGGTAATGTTGGTCTGGCGATCTTCAATCTGTTCGAACAGCGGATGCAGTCCGTAGATTTCACCGGCCAACGACGATCCGATGGCGGCAGCTCCGGAGGAAGGGTCCTCGTCATACTCGCCTTTGGCTCGTTCGACGGCAGCGGCGGTGCTTTCGGCGGCGATCTGTTCGGCATGGGGATATTGTGTTGCCAGCCAACCGCGACATTGCGAAAAAGCTTCAGCTTTTGAGTAGACTCTCTTCACCAGTTTCGGTTTGCAATTGGCAAGCAGACTGAAATGTACGGCCAACTGCACTTCACCGTAGATGTTCAGCCGATCGTGATAGGTCAAAAATGCGTCGAGAGTTTCCGTGATACCGCCGCCGGTACTATTTTCGATCGGCACCATTCCATAGTCGACGTGACCTCGAGAAACTTCTTCAAAGACACCTTCAATCGCATGAAGATCTTCAAACGCAACACTGGATCCAAAATGTTTCGTCGCGGCGAGGTGACTGTAAGTTCCAACAGGGCCGAGATAACCGATCCGGAGCGGCTGCTCCAAAGCGAAACTGCCGCTCATCAGTTCACGATACACGGCTTCCAAGGTGGCGTTCCCAATGGGACCTTCGTTAAAGCCTTGTATTTTCGCCAGCACGGCCGATTCGCGGTGCGGCGCATAAATGGGAACGCCCTTAGCGCGTTTGTGGTTGCCAACTTCAACAACCAGTTTCGCCCTCTGGTTGATCAAATCGACAAGTTGGCGATCGATCTTGTCGATGCCATCGCGAAATTCTTCTAACGGGTCTTGATCTGTATTGTTCATTTTTTTTTTTCGTTGGTTGTTTGAAGTGTCGGCAACCAAATCAGAGGTTTTTTTTGAAAATTATCGCAAAACAAGCATAGACGCGAAGTGGCGTCACCCACCGCCAGGGGGCAGTCACGTCCAGCGTCTGTAATTGGTTCGTCAAATCGGATTCGGTCAGCACTCTCGCGACCATTTGAGGATTGAGCCCGTGAAAAAAGTTGTTGGTTTCGATTGCCTTGCTCACGGTTGTTTGCAGGTCCTCGGTCTCCAACAGTTCAGGCAAGGACTCGGATGACACGAAGTCGGTTACCAGAATTCCTACGCCTCCTGGATGTAATCCATTGAGCATGATCTCCAGGTGACTGCGACGAACGATCTTTAATAGTTCGACAAATTCCTCTTCGCGATCCTCAAAACAAGTGACGACTTTACCAATCAGCTGGGACAATACGCAGGTTGAAACAATCACATCGTGCTTGCCAAGCCCGCTTAGTTCGTGAATAACGGATCTTTCCATTATCGTGCTGCGGAGTTGTTCACTAGGTTCTCGTGCGTATCGTTCAAGCAGCCGAGTGCTTTGGGCAAGATCGACACCTCCGATCGGCACGACGCGGGGATCCAAGTTGACGTTTTGACGGGAAACACCCGCCCGGAGCGACGCGCTATCGATATCCATTAGTGTGATTTCAGCATATTTATCGAGCAGCAAGCCAATCTCGATGTCATTGCACTCACCTGCACCAAGAATGAGTAGGCTTCCATTTTCTTGCGGGGCCTCACTACAAATCAGTTCCGTCACGATGCCGCGATGATTTATAGACAATTCCCATTCGGATAGCGGTTGTGATTGTTGGTCTTTCATAAACGCGTGCGTTTCAAAAAAAAGCCGTGATGATCCACGGCTTTGTGCAAATAATCGTCTTACGAGTTAGTTCTGGCCCGGAAACTCGGGCTTCAACTCCAAATGCTTGGCAAGGAACGCCCAGATGTCGGCTGCTTCTTCGATCCGTTTCGAGGTTGGCTTACCCGAGCCGTGACCCGCTTTGGTTTCGATTCGAATTAAAGTTGGATTTGAGCCTGTTTGAGCTTCCTGGAGTCGAGCGGCGAACTTGAAGCTGTGTCCTGGGACGACGCGATCATCGGTATCAGCCGTTGTCACCATCGTCGGCGGGTACTCGGTTCCGTCCTGGATATTATGATACGGCGAGTACTTGTAAAGAGCTTCAAATTCCGGCTGGCTGGTTTCACTACATCCATAATCGTCGGTCCAGAATCGTCCGGCCGTAAATTTGTGGAATCGCAGCATGTCCATGACGCCAACTGCAGGCAGGCACGCGCCGTAAAGATCAGGTCGTTGAGTCATACAGGCACCGACAAGCAGACCACCGTTGGAACCACCTTGAATTCCAAGGTTATTTTTCGAAGTGTACTTGTTTTCGATCAGCCATTCGGCCGCTGCGATGAAATCGTCAAATACGTTTTGCTTGTTGGTTTTCGTACCGGCCTTGTGCCACGCTTTCCCATATTCGCCACCGCCACGTAGATTCGCCACGGCATAAACACCTCCCATTTCCATCCATTGCAGCCGCGAGATAGAAAAACTTGGGGTTAACGAAATATTGAATCCACCATAACCATACAGCAAAGTCGGGTTCTTGCCATTGAGTTCCAAGCCTTTTTTGTGAGCGATAAACATGGGAACCTTGGTGCCGTCTTTACTGGTGTAGAACACCTGCTTGACTTCATAATCTTCCGGATTGAAATCAACTTCGGCTTCTCGAAGCAAGGTGCTGTTGCCCGTGTCAAGGTCATACCGAAACGTACTTGGCGGGCGATTAAAGCTGGAGAATGCATAAAACGTTTCGTCGTGCTTTCGCCGTCCTCCAAACCCATTAGCCCTGCCAATGCCCGGAAATTTAACTTCGCGCACAAAATTGCCCTGTAGATCGAACAGCTTGACCTGTGTCTTAGCGTCTTTGAGGTATTCACAAATGATATAGTCGCCGACCATCCCTGCGCTCGACATTGCTTCCTCCGCTTCTGGAATGATCGTCTTCCAGTTCTCGCGAGCAGGGTTTTCAAGGTCGATGGTCAAAATACATTTCTTGGGCGCGCCGACATCGGACTTAAAGTAAAAAACGCTGCCTTCGTTGCCGATATACGAATATTCATTTTCGAAGTTGTCGATCAATTCAACAATTTTTGATTCGGGTTGGTCAAGTTTTTTGTAAAGGATACGGTAGCGATCATCCGTTCCTTTCCAGACTTGCAGCATGAGATATTTCCCGTCCTCGGTCACGGTTGGGCTGAATCCCCAATCGGGATTTTCGTCATCCTTGTGAATCAACACGTCTTCCGATTGGGGAGTGCCAAGTTTGTGGTAATAGACTTTTTGATTTTTGTTCAGACTTTGAAAGGCTTCGCCTTCTTGCGGTTCGTCATAGCGGTTGTAGTAGAAACCCTTGCTGTCGGCCGCCCAGTCAGCGCCACCGAATTTGACCCAGCTGATTTTGTCATCGAGTTTTTTGCCGGTTGCGATATCCATGACATACCAGGTGCGCCAGTCGGATCCTGATTCCTGGACACCATAGGCAAAGTACTTCCCGTCGTCACTGAACGCCATTCCACCGAGTGCAACGGTTCCGTCCTCAGACCATTTGTTGGGATCAATCAAAACCGTAGGTTCGGCGTCGAGTGTATCCATCTGATAGATGACGCTCTGATTCTGCAGTCCGTCGTTTTTTGAAAAGTAATATCGGCCACCATCTTTGAACGGCGGACTGTATTTTTCGTAATCCCACAGCTTGGTGAGTCGAGTTTCAATCTCGTCCCGATAGGGAAGGCTTTCCAGATAGCCCATCGTGACTTCGTTTTGTTTTTCGACCCATTTTGCAACCTCTTCAGATTCGCGGACATCATCTTCAAGCCAGCGATATTCATCCGGGACCTTGAACCCGAAATACTCATCAATTTGGTCAACCTTCTTTGCCTCCGGATATTGCATTCTTTCTTGTGCAATTCCTCTCGTTTCCGTCAGCAGGCAAAGGGATGTAATCCAGAGGATCGCAAGCAAATAGACGCTCGGTCTCAACATATTTATTTCCTTGTTTTGGTTGTTTTTGAAAAGCTTGATCAGTCAAGCTGTTTGGCAGAATTAAACTGTTTATGCTCGTAATCTAACAGTTTTTTCGCCGAATTTCCTACAAGAGCGCGCTAATAAATTGGCCGGGGACTAATTCTCCCTATTTCCTTTTGGGGGTAACCCGAGCGTGAGGGCGGTTTTTTTGCTCGCCACCTCTTTACGCATCCGGTTGCCTCTTTTTCAGAGGGGACGGACAGCATGTTAGGTAAAGCCAGACTTGCGAGGAGCCGCTTTGGCCACGAAGAACACTTTCTGCCCACAGCCCAAATAATGTTGCTTTTGACCGACCTGCAGCTGGGCGGGGACGCAAACGACAAGACTGGGGAAGAAAACGCCGCTGAAGTCTGACACAAGCCGTTTGATATCAACGGTTTACGACACGCCAACAGAATTTGGAAATTTTGTGGAAGGCAATTGCGTTATATGAAGTAGGAGGGTTTCCCCTCTTCTGAGCCAGAACAAAACGATTCTCGGCTACGACTTTTGTAACACTTTTCTTCAGTCTATCGGGACGCAAAGAGGTGAATGGCATGTTTGAAAACAATCAACCAAAATTTGAAAGGTCGCCAGGTTCGGCCATCGCAAGTCGAATCTCGTCGTCCCAATTCAGGCGTGAAAAGTATCCGCCAAAGCCAAATGGCTCGGCATCCAAACGTGAACCTGTCACCGCAAACGAAACCCATTCCAGTTCGTTGTCAGGTGGCATCAAGGCCGGCAAAGGCGATGACCAATATCAATCGGTTCTGCGGACGCTGTTTACAACCCTCAAATCAGCAAACGCGTGTGGTCGCGATCCCTGGGACTTTGCTGTTGAAGTCAGTGAACTGACGAATGCCGGAGTCAATAAACATCTGTTACGCGTCATGGTGTGCCATAACTTGATTGAACACCGACGTGAAATAACAGAATCAGGCCAAGATAAAAGAATGTTTGAACCTGAAAAAGACGTTGTACTTTCGGATCGTTCCTGTTTCGTACTTAGCGAACTTGGACGAAGTCTGTTTAAGCAAGAAATCAAAGAAGAGGAGTCGCAAAACAAAAAACCGCTGCAAGCTGAGAATCTCACGAATGGAAACGGGTCAAATCAAGTACCAATTTGGGACACGCTGCGCCGAGAACTGAGACTCGGCGCCGTTGTGGTCAAGCGATTCAAATGGCCCGCTTCAAATCAGGAACAGATCCTCCGCGCTTTCCAGGAGGAAGGCTGGCCTTCGCAAATCGATGATCCACTACCTCCGGATTCAAAAATTTGCCCAAAACGTAGATTGCATGACACGATCAAGTGCTTAAACCGGCGTCGAGTCAACCAGGCAATCAAGTTTCGCGGAGACGGTACCGGTCAAGGCGTTTTGCTTGAGATCAGAACAGAAAAATAGAAGCTTGTTGGTGAAGGTTCAATCTATCGTCATCGTGGGTCAATCGTCGGTTGATGTTCCAGTGCTCCGCTAGCCTTGTTTTTGATTTGGTTTCCGCACCTGCAAAATAAGACAGCTTGAGCCACGCATCAAACAACCACACTTTCAACGCAAAATCAGTCGTCTTGCGTTTGACTGCATTTCACGTGTGATTGTGCGATTTTTGTTTGCTAGCTTCAAAATGGCGAGAATTCGTTGGCTGGACAAAAGACGTCATATTTTCCGAAGTCTCGGATAATGCCGAATATGTCGATGGGGAATTGTCGATAAGGTTTGAACCCAAAGCCGCTCGGACTATTTTTCGTTCATGGAGTTTGTCAAATGTCTCCCCATCTGCGTCGCATGTTTCTCGTGACGATAATTTTTTCAATACCACAGCCTTCACTGTACGCGCAAGACGATGCTTTTAGTGCNNNNCAAAGAAGTCAAAAAACCCATTCGATCGTCGCGGAATGATCGATTGGCTCGCAGACCAGCTGAATTGCCGGATCCAAATCAGATTGAATTTGACGAGATCTCTGCAGAGCCGTCTGCAGGAACTCCGCTGTCGCAAACAAACCAACAGCCGATCCCACAGCTTCGCACACCGTTGAAACAGCGATCCGTTGTTGTTCGTGACTTGGTTTCCGGACAGAGCACACAATTCTTCGGTAATCCCGGAACCATGGAACATCAACGGGACGTCAATACGTCTTCATCCGTGGTAACGACGGTGGCGCCCCAGATTTCAACTCGAATTCTGGCACCCAAATTTGTAAACCTGGGTCAGCCAACCTCGATTCGAATTCAGCTTCAAAACGTCAGTCAACAAACCGCACAAGAAGTAAAAGTATTTGCGACGTTGCCGTCGCATGCCAAGTTTACATCGGCACGTCCGGCACCTACCAAAGTCGAAGGTCAACAATATGAGTTCAAGGTGGGTCGAATCGGGACTCGTCAGGTGCGGGAAATCCAAATCGAGATGGTTCCCAACGAGAAGCTACCAATAAAAGTTGCCACGCAGATTCAAGTGTTGGATCAGCAAAGTATTGCTGTAAGCGTGCGCGAGCCGAAACTGCGCATCGACATTGCCGGTCCGCAACAAGTCCATACAGGTCAATGGGTCAGCCATGTGTTAACCGTGACAAATGTGGGAGACG
>CAMYNE010000014.1 GCA_947259675.1 uncultured Pirellulaceae bacterium | reverse complement strand
TTTGTCTTAACGATGAACGAATACTTTTTTTGGTCGGAGACAACACCTTCGATTTTGATAGGCGTCAGTTGTTGCGATTCGGTTTTGTCAGGTGGAGTCAACACCTGGCCGAACCCAGGTACCGTCATCAAGATAAAAATTGGCGCAGCGATCAAACTTGTTAGCGCGATTCGTCGAACCATCAAATCGTTCCGGGACGTTGGTATTTCAACCGAATAGTACGGACCATTATCAGAGTAATCGAACTTTTCCTGTTGACGAGTTTAGATCTAATGGCCGATCCAAATGAGCCAAAAAAACCGTATTTTCGGTCGTGAAGAGGGCCGAATTCTTGGTCTAAATCTTACTTTACCGAAATTTCAGGCTGACTTCCTGGGAATTCGTCGCAGCGTTTCCAAGAGAAAAGTCCAGTATTTCTGAACACTGCTGATTTGTACGCGTTCATCTGGTGAATGGGCGCCGCGAATATTGGGACCGAAGCTGATCATTTGTATGTCGGGGTAATTTGTACCGACAATTCCGCATTCGAGCCCTGCGTGACAAGCTGCCACGTGCGCCGATTCGCCAAACAGTTCGACATAAAGATCTGCCATAAGCTTCACAATCGGTGAATCCGGTTTGGGTTGCCATCCAGGATAACCACCAGAAGTTTCGATTTTGGCTCCTAACAGCTCAAATAATGCCGTAATCGCGTTGGCCAAATCATCACGCTCGGAGTTTACACTGCTGCGAGTCAAACAACTCAAAGTAATTTTGGCGTCGGCGACTAAAACTCTAGCGAGGTTGTTAGATGTCTGGACCAGATCTTCCACATCCGGACTCATCCGATGGATCCCGCAAGGACAAGCGTAAACTGCGGCAAGCAACGACGACTGCAAATCCGTCGGCAACACTGCTTTGGGTGTTTCAATCGGATCGATTCCCAATTCGGCAGCGGGATCCGTTGTCTTGTATTCATTGCAAATCTCGGTGCCAGCCGTTCTGAACCACTCGATGAACGAACCAAATTGATCTTCGGGTATCACGACATCCGCAATCGACTCGCGTGGAATTGCGTTTCTCAGTCCGCCACCGTCGATGCGACTGATTCTCAAACCGAATTCCCTGCTGCCCAACCAGAGAAGCCGGTTCATTAGCTTATTTGCATTGCCCCGTCCCAGATGAATGTCGACACCTGAATGTCCGCCTTTGAGACCTCGAACGTAGATTCGCAAACCCTTCACGCCGGTTGGTGTTTCTTCGGGCGAATAGGTATGAGTCGCGGTGATATCAACACCACCGGCGCACCCAATTGTAAGTTCATTATCTTCTTCGGTATCAAGGTTGAGCATAATCTCGCCCGTCAAGATCCCGCCTTTGAGTCCTTTTGCACCGGTCATGCCTGTTTCTTCGTCGACCGTGAACAAAGCTTCAAAGGCAGGGTGTTCGAGATCGTCTGACGAGAGGAGGGTCAAGATGCTCGCGACACCGATTCCATTGTCGGCGCCCAGCGTTGTTCCATCGGCTCGGACCCAATCATCCTCGACAACCATTTTGATGCCTTGAGTATCAAAGTCGAATTCCGTATCCGCGTTTTTCTGACAAACCATATCCAGATGCGACTGCATCACGATCGGTACGCGATCTTCCATCCCGGAAGAAGCGGGTTTACTAATGATCACGTTTCCGACTTCATCAATGATGGTTTTCAGACCAAGACGCTCGCCAAATCCTTTCGCGAACTGAATGACTTTTTCCTCGTGCTTGGAAGGCCGGGGAATCTCGTTCAGGTCCGCAAAGTGATTCCAAAGTTTTTTTGGTTCGAGATCTCTAACTGTTGCACTCATGCTTTTAACTCAAATTAATATGATTGGATTTTTGCGAGAGATTCTTTTTTCGCCGCAACGTACCAAAGCTCTCTCAGAATCCTGGCTGATTCTTGCACGATGACAAGGATTGGACCTGAGGCGGTTTTGACGCTGGATCGCAGCAGGGCATATCTTCCATTAAACGTCCAGATTTGTTACTTCCAGCGAGTGCTTTTCAATAAACTCTCGACGAGGTTCGACTTTGTCACCCATCAAGACACGGAACATTTCGTCGGCCTCCGCGGCATTCGTCATTTTGATTTGAACGAGGGTTCGGTTTTCCGGATCGAGTGTCGTTTCGCGAAGCTCTTCCGCGTTCATTTCACCCAAGCCCTTAAAACGAGTGACGGACATTCCTTTTTCACCTGCGGCTCTGACGGCATTAACCAGCGATCGCAGGTCGTTGATTCCTGTTTCGCTGTCGCCTCGGGACAACGTGTAACGAGAGGTTTCGATTCCAGTCCTCTCCTGCGGCATTAATGCGTCGACGGTAAAGCCAAGCTTAATCAGTTCCTGAAGCCCTGAGTTGATGGTCCGCACTTCGTGGAATTCATTGATATGCAGAGTATCAGCTGCCCCGTTGGAACCAAACTGATCCTGTTCTTTGGCCACGCCTAAATCGGTATCTTCCTTTCTCTTTTTGGAAGACTCACCGGTTTCCACATTTAGTTCACCACCCGTTTTCTTTTCCTGGTCCTTGATGAAATCATCAAGTTCTTTCCGAGTTGTGAACCAAAAATCGGCGTTACCCAGGACAACGTGGAAGACAGGCAACCGGTTTGTTTCGAAGTTCATGCGGTTGGCGTGCGTTCGCAAATTGATTCCGCGGCGTTCAAGAGCTTGAATCGCTTCCTCCATGCTGCCCATCGTGGTGCACAGACGTTCCATATCTTCGCCTTCGATCTCGGTCCCCGCTTCATCGCTGAACTTCGTATCCTTGAGTCCACGTTCGAGCAGTTGGCGACGCATTTCCTCTTCCGATTGAACGTAGTAGGTATTGCGTTTGCTTTTGACGCGGAATAGGGGTGGCTGGGCAACATAAATATGTCCTGCTTCGATAAGCTGATACATCTGTCGATAGAAGAAACACAGTAACAGCGTGCGAATGTGTGAGCCATCGACGTCGGCATCGGTCATGATGATGATTTTATCGTAACGACGTTTGCTCAAGTCCTGATCATCGCCAATGCCGACACGAATTGCGCTGATCATGCTTTGCACTTCTTCATTGGCCAGGACTTTATCTTCCCTGGCCTTGTAAGCGTTGATGATTTTTCCTCGCAGTGGCAGGATCGCCTGAAATTCCTTTAGTCGACCACCCTCGGCGCTTCCTCCGGCCGAGTCGCCTTCCACCAGGTACAACTCGCATTTGGCGACGTCGCTGCTCAGACAATCTCGGAGTTTACCGGGTAATCCGCTGCCACCGAGAACCGATTTTCTGCGAACTTGATCGCGGGCTTTACGGGCTGCCTCACGGGCTTCGGCGGCTTGGATACTCTTCCTGATAATCATCTTGGAAACGCTTGGATTTTCTTCCATGAACGATTTCAAGAAGTCACCCATGTTGGAGCTGATGATGCCTTCGACTTCGCTATTACCGAGTTTTGTTTTCGTTTGACCTTCAAATTTCGGGTCAGGCACTTTCGTCGAAATAATCGCGGTGATTCCTTCTCGAAAGTCATCTCCTGACATGGTCAGGCTTTTCGGAAATAGATTGTTCTTTTTACCGTAATTGTTCAAAGTACGTGTGAGCGCGGCACGAAAACCGGATACGTGCGTGCCGCCTTCATTGGTATTGATATTATTGACGTAGGAGTGAATATTTTCAGTCAAATCGGTCGTGTATTGGAGGGCGATTTCGAACACAACTCGATCTTGTTCGGCATGAATGTAGATCACGTCGCTGTGAATCGGATCGCTTGATCGATTCAAGTGTTCGACAAATTCAATGATGCCGCGCTCGTAGAAAAACTCGTCCTCTTCCCCATTTCGCTGATCTTTGAAGATAATTCGTACACCACTGTTCAAAAACGCGAGCTCTTGAAGTCGTTTATGCAGAATTGAATAGTCGAATTTGGTCGTTTCGAAGATCTGCGCATCGGGTTTGAAGGTTGTTTTGGTGCCAACTTTGTCCGTCTTTCCGATTTTATTAATCTGCCCCGTCGCTATCCCGCGTTCGTATTCCTGCTCGTGGACGTATCCCTCACGGTAGACTTCTACTTCACACCATTCGGAAAGGAAGTTTACGACGGTAACTCCGACACCATGAAGTCCCGCAGACATCGCGTACGCACCTTCTTCACCTTCGTCACTAAATTTGCCACCAAACTTCAGCACCGTCATTACACCTTCGAGCGACGACACGTCCCGGTCCATTTCTGCACTGAGTTGCTCGTGTCGACCGACGGGAATGCCGCGACCATCATCCTGAATTGTGACCGATCCTTCCGTATTGATCGTCACCTGGACCGTTGTTGCAAAGCCGCCCATGACTTCGTCGATCGAATTGTCGACGACTTCATAAACGAGATGGTGCAATCCGCGAACATTGGTGTCACCGATATACATGCTGGGACGTTTGCGGACGTGTTCCAGATCGGAAAGATGTTGAAGCTGGTCGGTGCCGTAATCTTGTGTCTGTGGTTCGGAATCTAATTTTTCGATAGCCATTTATCAGTTAACTTTTCCTACTTTGAACTTTATGTCTTTAAGTTTGTTTTGGGGAAGCTGGTTTTGCATCGACACCAACAATTTTTGTTTGTTAAAAGTCAGCTGCTGAAGCGCCCCGGAATTTTGCACGACCACTTCCAAAACACCTCGGCGAATATTGCCGACTTGAGTTTTGTTCTGCCATCGTGGACCTACTACTTTTTCCCAAGTTGAGCGAATTTCGTCCGATGATTGAGTCTGGCCGTAACCCTTCCGGGACAGCAAATAGTTAATCAATTCAGATGCCGTCTTGGCGCGCCGTTGAAACCGTTGACGCGTGTTTACTAACTGATGTGCTTGTTGGAAATCAAATTCTGCGATTTCCTGGTTTTTTTGATCATCCATGTCATTACCGGGTTTAGCGACGATCCTTTGATAACGGCATGATCACGTATCCGTAGTTGTCGTCCGTCTCGCAGTAAGCTGCCTGATCTCCATTTTCGACGTCGAGGGTGAAAGTTTTGTCGGGTTGCAGGACTTTCAAAAAGTCCGCGACAAAACGGTGATCGAGCGTGATGGTGAATTCATCATTGTCGAAAGGTACTGGCATTTCGATACGCGATTGGCCGACTTCAGCCGTCGTGTTGCTGAGCACGAGCGAGCCATCTTTGAATGTAAAATCAATTCCTCGACTCTCTTCGCTGGACACGATCGCGGCTTGGCGAAGGGCTGAGTACATCGGTCCAACCGGGATTGCGATCTTGTTTGAATCCTGTCGGTTAGGAAGCACATCGCGCCATTTTGGAAATCGGCCTTCGACTAATCGGGTGTAGAAGATTCCGTTTTCCTGTTTCAATAAGAGATCATTCGATCGGGCAGCCAACTGGACCGTCGACTCCGAATCCGGGAGGATTCGTTCCATCAACTGCATCGCTCGCGATGGCACGATTGTGGCAGTGTCGACTGCTTTCGGATTCCCCACCTTCTTGATCTTGCCCTCCATTTTGGCAAGTCGACGACCATCGGTGCCAACGGCAGTTATGTTTTTTTCGTCCATTTCAAGCAGTACGCCGCCTAAAGCGTAACGGCTGCTTTCAGCGTCGGTCGCAAAGAGTGTGCGGCGAATCAATTCTCGCAGGACACTCGCTGACAACTCGTAATAGTCTTTCTCGTCAAATCCTGCGACTTCTGGGAACTCGTCAGGATTCTGACCCTGTAATTCAAAACGGCAATTTTGCCCCGTGATCAGGATTTTTTCCGAATCGGCGTCGATCAAAAGCGTTTCATCGCTGGATTCGCGAAGAATCATATTCAATCTGGAAACCGGAATGACGGCACTTCCTGGAGTTTCAACATCGACATCTGGCACGACCAACCGAATCCCAACTTCCATATCTGTCGCAGTCAGAACAGCTTCGTCCTTGGTCACATCGATTTTCACGTTTTGCAGGATCGTTTTCGGACTTCTTGCAGGAGCGACCGCAGCGGCGACTTGAAATACCTTTTGAAACGGCTCTCGTTTGATGTTGATCTTCACTTAGATTCCTTTGGGCGATCTAGATCGCCAATCAATATTTATACTTTTTAGATAACAGTATTAGTAATACGATTTGTAAACAGTTCACAATCAGGTTTTCCGACTCCGAAACCCAATCACTTCAAAAAGTTAGGAATAAATGGCCGTTGTGGAATAGTTGTTTGTTGTTGGTGTAACACTACGTTCGCAAACGGGTGATAAATTTGTTCTTATAGGTTGAATAAAATAAAACAGTTCATAAATGTATTGTGTGGTCGTCCATTCAACTAGTTTCGGACAGGTTTTCAGCCCTTGGTAAAGTCAAATTCATCTGGCCTGAAAACTGTTCAAGCAGTTGATTATGCAAACGAACGATCGACTTTTTAATTGCCGTATTGGTATCAGAATCTACGATTGCTTTGGTTTTTCTGTAGGCATGCAAGACGGTCGAATGGTCTCGGTTACCGAACCAGCTGCCGATATGCTTGAAGCTGGGTCTTAATAGTTCGCGACAAAGATAGATCGCCACGCCTCGAGCCAGAACCACAGACTGCTTGCGAGAATTTGCTTTTAGGTCGGCTGGCTTCAAGTGGAATTCTCTGGCGACAGATTGAATGATGTTACGGCTGTTCTCGTAAATCAATTTTTCGTTCGATTGATCAAATAGCTTTTCAAAAAAGCCAACATCCAATTTGCGAGCCGAACCGCTATTTTTCAGCAGGATTTTGAGTTGCGAAAAAAACTGATTCATTTTTGGGACGGTTAATTGCAACTCCTTAACCAGCCAACCGACGGCGTTTTCGTGAATTTCAAATCCATGAATATGCATGAAGTCCCGAATCAACTCACGGCGAGCCTCGGGACCAGGTGCTTGAACCGACAGTGCAAGTCCGCTGGCCAATCTCGACGTCAGTTGGACCGAAAGACCAGGAATCAAGTGCGGTGGCTGATGACTTGTGAAAACTATAGGCACCGCTTTCTCAGACACTTGGTCCAGAATATGGACCAATTCGTCCTGAACATGCTGGTGGCTGGCCAACAAATGGATGTTGTCGATCAAGATCGCCGAAGAACCGACAATTCGATTTCTGAAATCGGGCACGGAATCCGTTTCAATGGCGGAATTGAATCGACGTGCAAAATCTGGCGATGTGAAAATAGCCGGTTTGCAAGCCGATGAATTGTCGATCTGAATTGAATCCGCGTTGGCATCTGTCAACTTCGAGATTATCGACAGGGCAAGCGATGTCTTGCCTGTGCCGGTGGGACCAAAAAAGACTAATGGCCAGTCGGAATCGAGAAACGGCTGATCCGTCGCCAAATATTTCAAAAGTTCGTTTTCGGAGTCGCCGACAAATCGAAACAAACCTCTTACTGTACTCTCGGTGAGCACCTGTTCGTTCTTAAAAACAGGGCTGGAAAGATGGCGCAAGGGTACCGAAAAAACGTTATTGGCGACCGCCGAATTCATGCGGAATTTGATCGAAAAAGGATGTTGTAAAAGGGTTTGTGGGAATCCGTGAGTCTAACATTTTTTGCTCAAATATACGACCGCGAACGGGCCTTTTTACAAGCTATTTTGCTTGTCGTAAGTCGTTGACAATATTGATGATACGACAAGCGGATTCAGCGATTTCGACATCTGTTGTGGGGACTCCCAAACTAATCCGAATTGACCCCTCAATTACGGTTGCAGGGGCCCCCATTGCAACCAACACGTGGGAAGGCTCACTGGAACCACTGGCACAAGCGGAACCGGTCGATATCGCCAAGCCCTGAATATCGGCCGCCATCAAAAACTCCTGACGATTTACTCCCGGAAATGACAAATTCAGAGTGTGAGGCACTCGTTCCGCAAATCCGCCGTTGACAACGGTGTCGGGCAATTCGCTGAGAATCGATGTTTGGAGCGTATCTCGCAGATCGGTAAGCCGTTTGATTCGCTGATCTGCGTTCTCGTGAAACAGCTCCAAGGCACGATGCAAGCCAGCTGCCAAAGCAACATCCTCAGTGCCTGGCCGCAATCCCATCTGTTGAAACCCACCGAAGAGAATGGGTTGAAGTTTTATATCGGGACCAATTAACAGACCGCCGATTCCGCGTGGACCATGAAATTTGTGGGCCGTTATTGCAATCGAGTCGACTCCCAAATCGCGGAAACCGAATTTGGTTTTTGCGATTCCCTGAATTGCGTCACAATGAACAAGAGCCCCTTTTTCGTGGCAAATTGCAACGATTTCCCGGATAGGTTGAATCACACCCGTCTCGTTATTGGCCAACATGATGCAAACGAGCTGGACAGGCGTCGTGTCATTAATCAGTAAACGTTGCAACGCTGCCAAATCGCAAACGCCATTTTGATCGACGGGAATCTTTTCGACTCTGAATCCTCGATGAGCTAGATTTTCAGCGGCGCCAAGCACGCTTGGATGTTCAATGGCAGAAATCAAAACCCGACCATTGGAATCTCCGACTAATCCAGCAATGGCAAGATTGTTGCTTTCCGTCCCACCGCTGGTGAAAACCAGCTTGTCAGTTTGGCGGCCTTTGGTTTCCCCGCCCAACATCTCGATGATTTCCGCGCGAAGTTGTTCCAGCCGTCGCCGCGCCCTTTGACCGGGACGATGAGCACTGGCAGGATTCACGAACTCTTCGGCATAGCAACTTGCCATCATTTCCGCCACTTCCGGAGCGATCGGAGTCGTCGAATTGTGGTCAAGATAGATGGACTTCATGGATACTTTGCCAGGAGACACCTCGAATATTGTGCTTCTGGATGCCGTTCGGCTGCTCTTGTCGCGTTGGCAGCTAAGATTCATACTTCAGTAGTTGGGACAGCCAGATTGTTTACAGCAGGTATAGACTTGTCCAGCGACCCCGAATTATCCGACGATCAATCTATCGAATCACTTCTCCAGGAAACGGTCGACGTCGAAGAACCGCAATTGCCTGAGGAACAGGACGAAGAGCCAAAATGGAGTTCAGATCCGGTTGCCAGCATGAGACGCCTCGAAGCGGTGCTGTTTCTGGCAAAGGGACCGCTGACGAGCCGAAAATTGAGCCAACTTGCCGGACTGGAAGATGGCACGCAGGCCCGAACCATGGTTTTTTCGCTAAACCAGCACTATGACAAAGCCGGAAGGGCTTTTCATGTCAAACGAGTGGCCGGCGGATACCAGATGTTGACGCGACCACAATTTTCCAAATGGATTCGGCGTTTGGAACACGTACCCAAGCCCGGCCGGTTTTCGGCGCCCATGATCGAAACTCTTTCCGTTGTCGCCTATCGACAACCCATCATCAAAGCCGAAATCGAAGCCATTCGAGGGGTTAGCTGTGGTGAAATACTTCGACAATTGCTGGAAAAAGGACTAGTCAAAATTGCCGGTCGTAGCCCAGAATTGGGCCGCCCCTTCTTGTATGCAACCTCAAAAGAATTTCTAACAACGTTTGGATTAAACTCGCTTGATGATCTTCCGCGAGCAGATCGCCTTGCCGGTACCGGATTACCCCAGTGGGCAAGCCCAACCAATCCAACGCTTTCCGATTTCGAGAAACCAACCGAAAACGAACATGAAAAAATCGCCGACACCGAAAACATCGAAATCGATCCTGTTCCTGACGACCAGGAAGAATAATCAACCCATTACAATTCCTTGTTACACGTTGATCACTAAAGGAGAAAACAAGTGACATCGTTCTACGTACCGCAACTTGTTAATCGCCAGAGTGAATTGTCATTTTCAAAACAAATCCATTCGCCCGAATCCTGGCTGGAAGGTGAGGTGTTGATTGCGCCCATAGCAACCGTGGACGATGACGAAATCGACGAAGAAGAATTTGACGACGAAGAGTACGAAGAAGAGGAAGACGAAGACGAAGACTACGGATACGAAGACGAAGACGAAGACGACGAAGACGACGAAGTAGCAGACGATGAGGTTGACGAGTACGAAGACGAAGATGTGGAAGAAGACGAAGATGTGGAAGAAGACGAAGTTGAATACGAATACGACGACGACGATGAAGAATACGACGAAGATGACGAAGATGATCTCGACGACGACTTGGAAGATGATGAGTGGGAAGAGGTCGAAGACGATGACGATCTTGATGACGACGAATTCGACGACGATGACGACGATTGGGACGACGACGATTGGGATTGACCGTCAATGAGCTTTCGCTTTTGACTCGGTTCGTCGAATAAAAGCTAGAGCATTTTCAAAATCAGTATTCGGTTTCTGTCATTCTGAAGGAGCTTGTGACTGAAGAATCTCTCGTTGCTTCGAGTAGATCGTTCAGTCGATTTATTGGTTATCTTCTTCTTCATCCGGCAACGCTTTTGAATTCGACTTTTCCAAGCCGTATTCTTTCATCTTTTTGTACAACGTATTCCGATTGATTCCCAAGCGGTCAGCCGCTTTCTTTTGCACGTTTTTGCACATGTCCAGGATCTGCACGAGCAGCTCTTTTTCGATCGGTTCAACAATCTGCTTGTGCAAACCACCTTCATTTTCAGGCGCTTTCCTTAACCGATTATAGACAAACTCGTGCACAAGCGATTTTTCGTCGGTTGGTCGAAACACGGCTTCCTCGGCCGCCTGGCGATCGCCCATGACGCTGGTCGGCAACAAATCAGGAGTCAATTCCTGACTGTCCGCCAGGACAAATGCGCGTTCAATGTAATTTTGCAATTCGCGTATATTGCCCGGCCATTGATAGCTTTTCAGGGCCGCGAGTGAGTCCGGGTGAATTTTGTCGACCGTTTTCGCTTCTGAACTCAACAAACCCAGAAAGTGGCGAACCAGCTCTTCCACGTCTTCTTTGCGTCGACGAAGGGGTGGCAAGGCAATCGGTAAAACGTTTAGCCGCCAATAAAGATCCTCGCGAAACCTACTGTCCGCAACCTCCTTGGCCAATTCGCAATTCGTGGATGCGATTAATCGCAATTTACTTCGATGCTCAAAATCGGCCTCTGATTGTTTCCTCATCCGGACTTCGATGCATTCCAAAAGCTTGACCTGCAGTCGCATCGATACGGAGTTGATTTCGTCAAGGAACAGAGTTGCACCTGACGACTGTTGAATCAACCCAGGCCGTTCAGAACATCCGAAAAGGCTTTCCTCAAGTGTAGGGTCGTCAAAAGCGGCGCAGTTAATTTGCCGAAAAGAGTCGGGATTTTTCCCGCTCAGGCGATGAATGGATTGAGCCAGCAACTGTTTGCCCGTTCCCGTTTCGCCCTGGAGCAGAATATTGGATGAGCAAGCAGCTGCCCGACGGGCCAACATGAACACATGTTGCATCGTTGGCGATGATCCAATGATGTTTTCGATCGTGTCTTTCGATTTGGGTCGTCCGTTACTCATGAGCTTGTCCGTGCTGCACTAGTGGGATTACCATTTGAACACGCTCGGTCAGAATAACACAAGCATGCAGAGAAGGCAGCATTTAGTTCGCAAAAGCGCGCAGAGAGGCAATTTTTACGTGGCCGAATCAATGACAATACCGGCGGATTTCCGGTGAATCCTGCAAACGCTGAAAAGCGACTATCCGATACTGTCAATTTGGACCTGAACGTACTTTTGGCGATGTCCAGTACGTCGCTTGCTGTTCTTGCGGCGACGAAACTTTTGCACGTAGATTTTGTCGCCTTGGGTGTCACCAAGAACTTTGGCAACAACGGTTGCGCCATCCACCGTTGGTTTGCCAAGCTTGAAACCACTATCGTCGGAGATAGCCAAGACGCGATTGAAAGTTACCGAGCTCCCAACTTCAGCTTCTCGATAATCGATTTCCAGTTTTTGACCAGGTTCGACTTTGTATTGGCGGCCACCATCGGCAATTATCGCGTAAGACATTTCTCTCAATCACTTCAAAAAAGGCGTACAGAAGGGCAATTACCCAATCGGTTTGGAACCGCGAATTTTAGCCAATTTGACAAACAAGGTCGAGGGCCAAAATGCTCGGCTGAAAGGCTTTTTGGAAGGAGTAGCACCTGACCGCGTTAATTTAGCAAGTGGGTCGTTTGCCCTACTTGGACTACGCATCACACCTACATTCGAAAGGCCGCATAACTTCCATACGCCAAAATCATACACAAAACCGCAAAAATTGCCGCGAGAACAATCTGGCTCTGCCAGCTGAACACTTGAAACAGGGCAGCCCAGATGGTGACACCCACGACCGCAATCAGAAGTGATTTGAGTTTGAATTGGAATCGTGTTTTGGTGCGACTCTCCATGGTTAGTAGTGTAGTTGCAATTGTCCCAATTGCAGAGCGAACAACATCGTTCAAAACAATTGAGACAATTGTTGCTACACTTCTCGCTAACCTTCGATTCCACTGAACAAGGAAACAAGTCCGCGGCCGCCGATAATCAATCCGAACATTCCGGCGATAATCGCATACTTTTCCGGGCCTCGCTGCTCGGTCCGGTAGATCAGGATAAGTCCAATGATGGCACCGGCCACGATCGCGCCACCCAAAATCAATTGCATAAGTCCTTTTGCACGAGTGCGACGAGCAGTGGTTTTGAATGCCCGATCGACTACGCGTGTTGCAGCCTCTCCTTCCAAGCTGTGCGACTTAAGCATTTGCCTGATCATGCCGGGAGTACAACCGCGTCGGGCCATTTCAATCGCTTCTGGCAATAACGATTCGTCCAACATCAAATATCCGTTCGTTCAGCCATTACGTTGCGTCGCAGAACTCGCTAAGCAAACAAGGCACTTACCGGATGAGCTTTGACCAATTCACGCGGTTGGTTCAAGTGGTTCATGACCATCA
>CAMYNE010000013.1 GCA_947259675.1 uncultured Pirellulaceae bacterium | reverse complement strand
TGATTGACTGGAGCCAGCCTCTTCAGAATCAAGGGAATCGGTCATGATAAACAAAAAATCTGCGTTCGCTCGACGAACGATCGAACTCAATTCACGACTTCATTGTCGTTTGGTGCGAGGCTGCCCAAACCAATCAAGCCAGTGACAATCATAAATCCCACAAACGTATGCAACTTGACTAACGACTCGCCGACGCCATGCACCAGCGCAAAAACAATCATCCCAAATACAAACGCCACCCCGAATTTACGAAATTGTCGATAATTTCGAAGCGAAACTACAAGGCCACTCACCAGGATCGCCAGAAACAAAGCTAGTCCGAACACACCACCGTCAATCATGACATCCAGATACATATTGTGGCCGTGCGGAATCTCCCATCCAAACGAGTCGGACAGATATTCAATTTGTTCTTTGTTCCAATAGGCAAGATAACCGTGGCCGAGAAGAGGTCGTTCTTTGATAGAACCTGCTACTTCCTCCCACAAAGGCAGCCGCCCGGTCAGCGTGCCAACGTCTTGTGTGCGACCCATCGCCAACGCATGGCCTAATTTTGACAGCGCATCGCCACGCGTCAGAGCCAGCACCATGCCCGCCACAACAACCAGCAACATGACCGTCGAAACCATGAACAGCCGGTAGCTCGGTTTTAGTGTGATGAATCGTGTCGCCAACAATGCGAGGACGACAGCGGCCAGCGACGTTCGCGATTTTGTAAGGAGTAATGTCACAACTCCAATGGCAAAGACTAAAACAGTCCAAACGTTGATTCCTGCACTCTTTCGCGAATAGACAGCGGCACCCAGGCAGCAGACTGCTCCGTAACACGCCAGAGTATTCGGATGACCTGTTCCAGCAAAACGATATCCGGGAACATGTGGCTTGAAATTTCCCAATCCGATCTCAGCAAGTACGCCGACGAAGAGGAGTCCGACGCAGATTGAAGAAAAGACGATAGCCAGTTCATCCAAACTCAGCCGCCTGGCTAATCCAATCGCGGCCAATCCAAAGAAACACATCGAGGCAAACTTTTGAAACGTCAGGAACGGGTGGATTGACCAAATACAGCTCGCACCTAAAAACCCGGCAAAAAGCGCGATGAATATCAGCACTGCTCCAACCGATTGTTGTTTTCGCTTCGGTGGTAACAAAACCAGACAGGCCAGCCCAAACAGACCCAGGCCAATTCGGAACGGTGTCGATACACGCCGGACATTTTCCACACGGTCAGCAGTTCTGTTGTCTGAACCTACAAAGTCGTCAGCTCTTAAAAATCTGGAACTCGCGGTTAATTGGTGATCGGTGAACCAAAACGAGATTCCCACAACGGCGATGAACAGAAGTAGCATCGGCACCGAATGATCAGTCGAAGTGTCTTCGCCTTGAGGGTTAACCGGGATGTGGTTTTCGATCGCTAGAAAAATCGCTGTAACCATTTTGGTAAAGGACTGCGCCCACCTGTCATAACGATGCCAAGCACTTTGGAACCTGCGGATTGCACGTCCGCCTGGAATTCAGCCAATTGGTCTTTCTTAGTGCCGTATCGGGTGACGAGCAAAACTCCATCCAGATAGGAAATAAGCAAGTCCGCTTGCGATGGTTTATTCATTGGGGGAAAGTCAATCACGGCCAGCCGGTATTGTTCACGAATTTCATTAATAAAACCGTTCAAACACTGAGGGTCGAGAACCAACTGTCTTGCCAGTTCACGATCGCCCAGTCCAAGCACATGCATGCCTTTGATTTTTGTCTTTTCGACGCAAGCCTCAACCGTCTTTTCGCCAGTCAAACACTCTGAAATACCTGGTCCGCCACAGCGATAAAGTTTGCTCACAGTTCGGTTGTTGAAATTCGCATCTACGATAAGCGTCGGACTTATCAAATGGTCAGCTGCTCGAATGGCCAAATTCACGGCTGTCGTCGTTACGCCTTGACGACGACCGCAGCTGGCAACACCTATTACGGCCGACTGATCAGGGTCCTCCAGCAACATCGTTCGGAGACGTCGCAAGAGAAGGTCGGAGTATTCGCTTCCGCGCCGCAGAGGCACGCGATATCCCTCAGGCATCGTTGATTCACGGGAGGTCCGGGGAGTCGTGCTCGACGTGCGGTCTTGAAATGCAGACGATGGGTTCATGTTGTCATCTCCTGGGTGCCCTGCGAAGTTCTTCCGTGTGCCGAGTTCATCATCGCAGGACCTGGCTGTAGCGACGCTGGTTCGGCACAGAAGCAATCACAGGAACATGGAGTACTTCTTCCAGGTCTTCAGGCCCGTGAATCGAGTCATCCAGTATGTGCATTCCGGTTACGATTGCAATTGATCCAAACAACATCGCGGCGATGCCCAGCAGACCAAAGATCAGCTTCGAGGGACGGATCGGTTTTTCCTGGTAAGTTGGCACTTGGGCGACGCTAATATTAGAGATCGAGCTTTCGTTAAGCTCCTTGTCAATGCGGGCGTCTTCAAAGTATTCCGCGTAGGTCATAAAGTTAGCCTCCGCTAGCTCCAACTCCCGTTCCAGACGCTTGATCTCGATATGGGCCAGGTTAATATCGGCGGTATGGCTGAGCAAATCCTGCTCCTGCTTGTTGAGCGTCTCCAACATCGCGCGGTAACCGGACGCGCCGGCTTCGACTTGAGTCAAATCCAAAGTTAATTGTTCGTGAATTTTGTTAATGGATTGAGTGACTTCTTTGCGCTCCGTTGTAGTTTGGGCAGCCAATTCTTTTTGTGCTGCGGCCTCTTGAGCTTTAACCGAGACGACCAACGGATTGTCTTTGCTAAGTTTCGATTCCAACTCCATTCTGCGAACCTGCAACGCATACAACTGCGAACGAATCAAATCGCGACCCGAATTGGGTATCAGACGTTCTTGGGATTGGATCGTTTTCGGGTGATCGACGAGCATTTTAGTGATTTCTCTTGACCGAGCTTCCGCTTCGGCCAAGTTTCGAATGGCGTCCAACCTGGCGGATCGCACACGCAACATTTGCGTTTCGAGATTTTTTCGCTGTCCGTCGATTGACAAGAGTCCAATTTGATCTTTGGCGAGACGGAGTTCATCTGCCGCGCTCAAAACTTTGTATTCAAGTTCCCTGCGCTGCCCGGCAAAAAATCCGAGTGATCCTTCCGTCGTATGAATACGGGCATGATCTAAACTGTATTGTTCTATCAAGGCTTGTACGATTGCTTGCGCCAACTCGGGCGAATCGGCGTCATAAGAAATTGAAATCACATTCGACTTTCTTGTAGAATCGACTTCAATGTATTTTACTATGGCCTGAATTGCTTCTTCTTTTTCGCTGATCGGGTCAATTTGCTTGATGGCATTGACCGCGCTCTCCAGGAATCCCGTCACTGCAGTCGCGAATGCAGTGGCTTTTTTTGGTTCGGCAACCGAGCCAGGTAGCGGCTTATCACCCAGCACAACTTGGGGGCCGAGTTTCTCAACAGCTCCCGTCGCGACACCACGGCTACCAATGATATCGACAACGGACTCAATCTCGTCTTCACGATCCGTTTCCTGAACGGAAATTGTCTCTCCCGTGGCCGCGGATGGGTCGAGCTTGGAATTCTCGCGACCAATCTTGAGCCAAATCTTGGCTTCTGATCGGTAAGTTCTCGGGAAATAGAGGACCACCAATGTCACTAGCAGGATCACCAACAGATTAAAGACGATCAGCTTTTTCTTATGTCGAAAAACGCACTCGACCCAGGATCGAATATTGTTTGCGTTGCTGCGAATCATTGATGTTCTCTCAATTGCTTGAATAAACCCGGCATGTGTGTCGAGATTCCTTTCGAAAGCTGATATCAGTCCTGTTCGATCTGCGCTCACCGACTTGAATAATCTGTCTTGTGTCTACCTATAGCCTAATCAGCCTGAACCATCGCTTCAATTGACTTGATTCTACCGAAATGTATCCCGGTCGCGATGCGACAAGATCCAGTTTGCAGAATAGATGAGCGGTCCCAGATCGACAGCAATTAAGTTACGAAAAGACTCGAAACTCCTCGCTATATCGAACGAGCCCGCGAACGTCAGTCAAACAATTGGGCCTCAATTCAATGACCATAAATTCATCGCCCACGCCGTATTCGTTATCGAGTCCCGACTTGGAGGCCGGAGCGAATTCAAAACGCTTGTAATAACCTGGTTCGCCAAGAACAACGACGTAGTCAATCCCGGAATCGCGGCAAGCTTCTAATCCGGCGCGGATCAGTTGACCGGCAAACCCCCGTCGCTGGTGAGACGGAAGCACAGCAACGGGCGCCAGGCCGGCTCCCACAAGCGAACTGCCACTTATCGAGACAGGACTGAATGCTACATGGCCGACCAGCTGCGATCCATCCATGGCCACCAGCGAGTGGAGAAGATTTCCATTGGTACGAAGCATGTCCACCAAATCAGCTTCCGCTGTGGTTGGAAACGCCGCACAGTGCACCGTTCGCACCAATGGAATGTCCGCTTGTTCTTCAGTTCGTATCATGCAACGTGTTTGTCCGATGCGAAAAATTTTGTCACTAACGTTCTGAACCGAGCGATTTTAGCCGCCATCGAAAATTGTTTTGAAACTGAGGCACGAGGTGAAGGATCTACGCGAAGGAACGCGAGATTCTTCAGTCGCAAGCTCCTTCAGAATGACAGAAACTGAATACTGATTTTGAAAAAGCTCTAAATAAACACACGACGGTTGTAGACGTACCATTCGAACAGCAAAATCACCAATGCCAGACCGACCAGCCATGGCCAATACTCTTTGCGAACTGGTTTGTAATCCGAGACGGTGCCGCTGACCTTTTCAAATCCGATATCAAGACTATCGCGAACTCGCAAATTACTCTCTTGCCGATCCATTAAATTGACGGCAAACAACTGATCGATGGAATTCGTTTCTGGTTCCTGGACTTCGTAAATTCCGCTATTTTCTGTATTTGCGTAGACAAACGTATTGTCACTTCGCGGTCGTAACTTGTTTTTCGTGTTCGACGGACTTGTAACGGTTACGGTCGGGTACGGGAGTTGTGGTTTGATCGTCTTCAAATCACCGGGCCGCACCGCCTGTGACTTGGCAAATTTTGCGCCGCCGCCCAACCCCTTCAAAAAACTCTGCACAAACAAGGGGAAGCTGAGTTCGAAGGGCCAATCTGTATTCACGACCGGATCGCCAGATTCGTCGAACTCAATAATTCCAAATCCGAAAACGAGATCTTGAAATCCACCGCGCGGTCCAATAGCGAGAATGCTGCCGACGGTCGAATCCACCAGTGAGGTCCAGCCGCTTGGGCCCGTTAAAGGTGCCGCCTCGATGACCGTCACATTATTTAACGAAACGGAATACATGATCGGATGCGATCGGTCCGTGTCGATGATCGGCGTTGGGCCTTGCTTGTCTCCTGCCTTCCATCGGTCACCCGGCGGCAGTTTGCCGATAAAAACCGTGTTGCACAGCGGCATTTTCTGAGGAGCACATTGATCATAGATGATCAGGTCGTAGATTCCCAAATCCGCGGCTTCGTTGTACTCAGGACTGTCAAGATAACTGGGCGGTTGAAATTCGACCGCCGCCAATTTTTGGCAAAGCCCCGTTCCTAATGCAAATTCCAGGAACTGATTGTATTCTCGTACAACCAGCACGTCAGCAAGCCGAGGGGGATTCAATACCGCGTAGGCGACATTGTCCTGTGCGTAAACGTCTGGCGTCTTGATTTCCAATTTGACCGGCAACGCCTTTTCCAAATTCTCGACGACACCTGTCAAATTGTAGCTGAGGCTTTTCGAGTCGTTCTTGGGAACTTCAACTCCACCCAACGCATCGTGCAAAACTCCATCGATATACAAATCAACATCAACGAATCTGGACTCATCGCTGGAGTTTTGAAGGCGGGCAAAAGCCTGAATCTGATTTTCGGTTTCCATTTCGTCATTGATCGAAAACGCCGTAATCCCAACATTGTTTGGAGGATCTATCGATCCAATCGGATGGAATTCCGGAGTCAAATATTCGCCGAGCGAAAACGAAGGGACTTCCGGGACGCCGCCATCGCTGAAAATATAAAGCTTCGCGGCTTTAGCGTCGGCAACCTGGATGTCGATGGCGCTTTCTTTGTCACTGGTTCGTCCGGGGTTCGCCAGACCTGACGCAGCGACTAGAGCTTCTTTCATATCGCTGGCACGCTGAGTTTGTTTGATCTCGCGTAGCTTCCTTAAGAGCAAAGACTGGTTGGTTGTATAGGATTGTTGAACATCAGCTCGATCAGAAAAACTGATCAACATTCCGGCGTCGCCCTTTTTCATTCGCCTGATCAAATTCTCAATCTGTTTTTTCGCTTCTTGCAACCTTGATTTGGATTGATCTTCGCCAATATCAGTTGCCGACATGCTGGCCGAATTGTCAATCAGAAAAATAAACCGATCACCAGCAAGCTCTTCTCCGTCACAACCGGGTCGAAGACAAGACACGATCAACAGTAAAGCCAGCAATAATTGCAAAATAAGTAACAAGCTGTTACGCAACCGCTGCCAGATGCTGTTAACGTGCAGATCTTCGATCGTACGAGTCCACAGGTAAGTGCTTGGCACTTCCAACAAAGTGCGCCGCAGCTTTAGAAAGTACAGCATCAAAATGAGCGGTGGCACCAGCAGCAAGATGGTCCAGCCAACAGGCCCGAGTGCACTGATCCAATTCATCGAACAAGGCCTCGCTGTCGCAGGTATCGAGAAACCAAGCGGTCAACAGGCCTTTCGGTGCTCGTCATCATGTAAACGATACCTCGGCGAGACGAAAATTCACGAGCCTGCTCAATGAACGCAGCCAGTGTCTGTCGATACCGATCAATCAAACGCTGGCTGACACTGATTTCCGCCACATCAGCATCTTCGCAGTCGATCAGTTTCAGATCGCCTTGAATGTCGGGATCAATTTCTTCTTGAGACAAAACATGGATCAGGTAAATGTCCAGATTTCGCGCCGTTAAATAACGAAGCGCATGTTCGTAGCCAGACTTATCCATCAAGTCAGTTATCAAAATCAGAATGCCTTTGCCCGTGTTTCGTAAACTGAACGATTTGACGGCCTCGGTTAGCGTGACGTTCATTCCCGGTTCGAGTGATTCCAGGTAATCAATCATCCGATGCAGGCTGGACCTACCGCGAAGGACAGGGGTAGAACTTTTTTTCGCACCGTCGAGCAATTCGATTTTCACGCGGTCTGCCCGGCAAAGACCAATGTACCCCAAAGCGCCCGCGAGTTGACATGCATAACGGAATTTCGTCGGCGTACCAAAATTCATTGACATACTCGGATCAATCAATGCATAAAAATGCAGATCTTCTTCTTCGAGAAAAAGTTTCAGGAAAAGCTTGTCCAGCCTTGCGTACATATTCCAATCGATAAAACGCAAATCATCGCCAGCAACATAATTTCGAAAATCAGCAAACTCGACACTCTGACCTTTTCGCTTGCTTCGCCGTTCGCCTTTCATGCGTCCCCGAAAAATCTTGCGACTAACCAGTTCCATACGTTCCAGCTGGGCAAGCAGCTTCGGGCTGAGCAACGGTTCGTCTTTTTTCGATTTTTCGTCGGAAGCTGTGGACATGGATGACTCTGATTTCTTACGTTGGCCTTTTTCAAATACGTTTTCGACCGGCTCGTTCAATCGTTTAACGCCCAGGTGCCGGCACGTCGCAACGAATAGCCGGCGCCTGCGGCTGGGCGTTAAACAAAACAACGAACCCGAACGTTTGGTTTACTCGGGCAGATCATCTACTTTTCTGGGGACACGATCGAGAACCTCAAGTAAAATCTGATCGCTGGTGACGCCTTCGGCCTGAGCTTCAAAGTTCGGAATCACGCGATGTCGAAGCGCCGGCAGATAAACTCGGCGAATGTCTTCGAAGCTGACGTTAAACCGTCCCTCCAGCAACGCGCGAACCTTTGCAGCAAGCGCGATCGTTTGAGCGCCACGCGGGCTGCTACCCCAGCGCAAATACTGGTTGGTAATCTCGACCGCGTGCGAACCTTCCGGATGCGTCGCCAGCGTTAACCGTACAATGTAGTCGCGCAAATGATTCGCCAGGATCACTTCTCGAATCAATCCTTGCCACTTGATGATTTCGTCGCCATCCATCACACGTTCGGGTGAAACGGAAACTCCTTTGGTAGTTCGATCGAGAATCGTTGCAAGTTCTTCACGATTCGAATAACCAACAACCAGCTTGAACAGAAAACGGTCTAATTGAGCCTCGGGAAGGGGATAGGTCCCTTCCTGTTCGATTGGGTTTTGCGTCGCCAGGACAAAGAACGGCTGTTTTAAGGTATAACGGTGGCCGCCAACGGTGACGGTCCCTTCCTGCATCGTCTCCAGCATCGCCGATTGCGTTTTTGGAGTGGCTCGGTTGATCTCGTCCGCCAGACAGATTTGAGTGAAGATTGGCCCTTTTTGAAATTCAAATGCTCGGCGACCGTCCTGATCCTCAACGATCATATTCGTGCCCAGAATATCGGCCGGCATCAAGTCAGGCGTAAATTGAATTCGGCTAAAGTCGAGATTAAGTGCTTGGGCAAGGGTCCGCACCAGCAGAGTCTTTCCGAGTCCCGGGGCACCTTCCAGCAAACAGTGACCGCCAATCATCATACAAGTCAACACACCGTGAACGATTTCATCATGACCGACGATGACTTTGCCAACTTCGTCTTTAATGGATTTGTATCGTTCACGGAATTCTTCGGCTTGTTTCTGGAATTTTAGTTCGTCATTCATTAAGCAGTCTGCCTTGATCGTCCGTTAAGATTTGTTCACTTCGAAGTAGCTGGATTCGTGAGAATTTAGAAGTAGTTTCGGCTAATCTTTGATTCTTCGCACGGTATTGCGTTTAACGCCCGGCCGCAGGCGCCGGCTTTTTGCTTCAAGCCGGCGCCTTCAGCTGGGCGTTAAACAATCGATGCGACAGTACGCCGCAACTAAAACTTGACAAAGCATTAGCGATCGTTTTCTCCGTCACGTCGGTTTTGTTTCTTTTGAGCTTTACGTTTGGCGTCCAGCAACCTGGACGTGTACGAGTTATCTTCCTCGACATCAAGCGACTTGTCCCGCTCGATTTTTTGGAGTCGCTCGGGAGTCTTGTCTATTTCGCTTCCGATGACTTCCTCAAGTCTCTGTCGGCCGCTCATTTTCTGCTCGTCAATTTCCGGCGCAAATTTCGTGGTTGCCCGGCGAGATTCTATCTCTTTTTCAATCTCCGCTTTTCGACTCTGGAGTCGGGCCATTTTGGACTGAATTTTTTCGTCAGTATTGCCACTCAAGTAGCTTTTTATTTGTCCAAACCCTCGTCCGACAAAGCTAAAGTCGATTGCAACTCTTCGAATAAACACATCGGCAAAGAACGTGACCCCGCACAGCATCAACAGCCAAGGCCAGATGTCATCAAAACTGAGCGCGTGCGACAGTGTCGGACGAAACGTATTCACAACCATTAACTCGGACAATCCGGCATTCGTCAACTCGCCGTCGATGATCATTCCGCTTTCACCACCCCTTGGTTTGAACTGTACCAGCGAATCAAGCAGCGCCAGATTAGTCTCTCGATCAGAATACTCGGTCGAGTACGGAATGTTGACGCCTGCCGTTAGACGCTCGTAGCCCTCGCCAGGCATGATCCCAAACAGAAAATTGCCTGACTGGTCGATATCACGTTCAGCAACATACCGACCAGGGCCCACTTGATTGAACTCAAGATCAAACCCTTTCATGTCCGGCCCGACCCCTCGTCCGGCCAATTCCAAAAAGTTAATAAACTCATCTTTTTCATCTAGCGCCGTAACAACGATTCGGGCTTTGTTGTCTTTGACATCGCTGGCGACGGTAAAATTCGCACTCTCGGTGATCGGACGCATCGAATGACGCACCATTTGAACAAACAGTTTTGAATAAAGATCACTTTCCAACCAACCAGCAGTCCACTTGTACCCGGCGTCACTGGTAAAGACGGTTGCCCGGCCGTTACCGTATCTCCAGGTAGCCAGTAACGTCGAATTCTCTCCGTCGTCGCTTGGATCACTGGAAAGCGCCAATTGCTCGACAAGCATATTTTTCTTGACCGTGGTCATCACGTAACCGAGAAACAGGGGCAATTCGTTGGTATCGATACCTTGCATCATTTCATGGAGATCCGTCTCGCCAGTCGCAACGACGCTCATTCCCGCCACGGATTCTTTGATGACGGGCCTGGCAACTCGACGAGCCTCCCGTTGAAAAATTTTTGGCAACGCTCTTGCATTCCGCACCATGTAATACTTGCCGCCAGTCACATTGGCGATCTTTTTCAGCGGGTTGTTTTGGTTCATGTGGGTACCGCAAGCCACCGTTGAAATCTTGATTTTGTTGTCGACAAAACCCTTCAACAACTTGTTAGTAGGCGGCGTCGGATCACCATCGCTAATGATGATCATGTGTTTCATCGATGCGTTAACACCTTTTAGACCATTAAGCGCCAGTCTCATGGGGGCGTTAAAGTCGGGCATGTCGCCCGGTGTCATCCGGCCGACCATTCCCATCATCCGTTGCCGATTTTGAAAGACTCGATCGACTCCCGTATTGTTGGGAGGAAGCTTCCACAGCCACCGCGGTGCGCCTGTCATATCGCCCCAGGCAACGACACCCACATAGTCCATTGGCCCGAGAATTTTGATCGCCTCACGGCAGATGCGAGTTTGCCAGAGGTTTCCGTCGGCCATTTCGCCGGCGTGCATCATCAAAGCCAATGCTCCAACGGCATCGACTTTCTTGTTCTTGATCTGAAAGTCGACCGGCATTGCTTTCTCAAGAGCCGAGTTTGACCAACCGCCGGCACCAAACGAACGATCACCGCCGATCATCACCAAGCCACAACTGAGTTCTTCACAGTTCTTGACGAGCATTTCAATTTGCTCATCCGTAAATGACTGACTCGATTGAACAGTATCTCCTGTCGCCCTCGGGAGATTTGCCAGAATAATCGAATCGTACTGCAGAAGCTCGGCCATGCTGGTATACAGATCGTTGGACGGCATGACGTCGACTTCGATTGCGTTGGCCTGCAGCTTTTCAATCAGATGCGTAAACTCCCCTCGATAGCTTGCGTCTTCGATCAACAACACGCGTCCCTTGCCGCGCACATGCGTAAAGGCCGACGCCTGGTTGTTTTGAGGGATCAGATCCTGATTCTTTTCGTTCGGAACAAAAACAGCGTCGAACGTAAAAACATCCGCGCGGTCGATCTTGAGTGAAAAGCCGCGGATATTCTTGCCTGGTTGAAGCGTGACAACTTCTTCGGCCACTTGCTGTTCGTTTTGACTCGATTTTTGCATCACCCGCAAACGGCCGGTTACCGTACCATCTGGATTCGAGTCGGACTTCCTGGTGTCGTTCGTTAAGACAACACGAGCCTCGAATTCCTGGCCCTTGCGAATGTCGGTAGGCAACACGACCTTATCGACGGAAACTTCCGATTCGGCGATCAGGTTAACGGGCACGACATCAATTCCGATTCCGTCATCCGCCATGGCTGCTGCGAGGGCGACGGCGTCACCTACGTTTTGGTTTCCGTCCGAGACAATCACGACTCGCCGCGCAGTGTCCTCCGGGAAGGAGGCTTTGGCGAGTTTCAGGGCTGATTCGAGACTGGTTTGGCCTGAATTGAGATATTCGCTCGTTTCCAAACGTCCGATTAGCGGTAAATCATCATCATGTGGAGCAGCTTCAATTTTGGCGTTTCCGCCGAAGGTGATAACGCCGGCCAGATCTTCTTTAGCGACACGTCGATGTTCTTTGACGGCTCGATAAGCGTACTCGGCCATAAACTCGCGCTTCGCCGCTGGAATACTATCGCTCTGGTCGAGCAGATAAATCACGGTGAGGCGGTCGGTCGTTTGCTTCCATTGAAACTGAGCTAACGACAGGACGAGCAGGCTGAAAACGGCGGTGCGAAGAGTCAACGCCAGAATTCTTCGCCATCTTCCGAGCCCTGCCAGCGAGTCGTAGCTGAGAATCCAGATGAGCGGCAATAGCGCAAACAGCAGCAAAAACCAGGGATGGTTGAATTGCGTAAAGAATTGCCAAAACCATTCCGAGATTGTCATCGTCCCGTCGCCTTCAGTTAACCCGTTCCTCGAGTCGCATTGGCATCATGCCAAAACGATTAGTCGGTCGTTGTCCTAATATATCAGGTTTGCGTGGTTTGGCAGCAAATGTTTCACTTTCCTGAGTTAGTTTGTGTCCCAAATTCCTAATTCCGCAATTGAAGAGGGCTGCGTCACCAGCGAATTCCCTGGGGACACTTTTTGATTGAAGTTGTTTTTTTCAGCACTTCGTCCGAATTCACCAAACATGGATGATACTGACTTCCCCGACGCAGAGGCTCCCGAGTTCACGCGGTGGGAGTCATTCGGAGGTCGGGGGTCGGAGGAAGCCCCCGCGTTCACGCGGCTGGGATTCTCACCTCCAACCTAACCGTCTCCCACCATCGCCGATCACACCAAGAAGCCCCCGCGTTCACACGGCGCGGAGTCGGAGGTCGGGGTCTGAAATTGGAGGAAGCCCCCGCGTTCACGCGGCTGGGATTCTCACCTCCAACCTAACCTCATCGCACTACCCCACCATCACCAAGAAGCCCCCGCGTTTACGCGGCTGGGAGCTTCACCACCAACCTAACCTATCGCACCACCCCAACATCACGACCAAGAAGCCCCCGCGTTTACGCGGTCGGGAGCCTCACCACCAACCTAACCTATCGCACCACCCCAACATCACACCAAGAAGCCCCCGCGTTTACGCGGCTGGGAGCCTCACCACCAACCTAACCTATCGCACCACCCCAACATCACGACTAAGAAGCCCCCGCGTTTACGCGGCTGGGAGCTTCACCACCAACCTAACCTCATCGCAGCCACTTACGCCCCCCTAGCCCCCTCCCTAATCGAGCGCAGCGGCCAGCACGCTTGACACAAGTACACAATAGTGTACAAATAACACCTATGCAACCAACATTCACGGCCACCAACACAACTTCGGCCTATCAGCTCAGATACCATTTCGCCTGGTACACTCGAAGCCGACAGGCTCGATTTGAGGCGCCAGAGGTTGTAACGGCAATCAACGAACATCTGCTCGATATTTCGGAGCGTCACGAATACCATCTACTCGAGACGCAGGTGTATCCTTCGGTGGCTC
>CAMYNE010000012.1 GCA_947259675.1 uncultured Pirellulaceae bacterium | reverse complement strand
TATTCCTGATCTTGGTGTTCCGACATTGGTTAGTTATCGACAGGATCGCACCAGTTTGCGATACGTTCCGCGATCTGTTCCGGTGACAATGACTCAACATCGACCGTGTAATCGGCACAAGCCTCATAGATCGCGAATCGGGAGTCCAACACGCGTTTTACTTCTTGTAGCCCGCCCTCGACCGTCAAATTTGGACGCTGATGTTCATTTTTCTTGTCACGGCTGATACGTGACCAGAGAACGTCTGCGTTGGCCTGCAACCAGATTACGCGACCGGTGACCGCCATGATGCCGCGGTTGGTTTTTGAGAGTGGACAGCCGCCGCCGGTGGAGACGACGATGTTGGATTCATTAGCTAGGGCCTGGAGGACGGTCGTTTCCCATTCGCGAAACGAGGCTTCCCCGTATTCTTCGAAAATTTGCGCAATCGGGCAGCCAGCTAACAGCTCGACTTGTTCGTCGGTATCGTCAAAAGTCCAACCGAGCAGGTCGGCAACTAATGGAGCCACCGTTGATTTTCCCGATCCGCGATAGCCAATGAGGTACAGGTTCATCGAAACCTGCCTTAGTAACGAGCCGCACTTGTCGCGCGCTTGATTTCATACCGGATCAATTCGCTATCGGCTTCATGACCGGTAAACATCTTGAATTGCTTGGCTGCCTGACGGACAAACATGTCAACGCCTGTGATCGTTTCACACCCGGCGCTTCGCGCCTGTTTGATGAAAAGTGTCTGCTCGGGGTTGTAGACGGTATCAAAAACGATGGTTCGCTTGCTAAACCATTCCTGCACGAATGGCGTTTCGTCAAGATTGGGATGCATGCCAATCGGCGTACAGTTAATAAGGACTTTGCATTCAAAATTCTGGCGAGATGCCCAGTCAATTGCAGTACATTCCAGACTGTCGGCAAGAGATTCGGCCTTTCGGTAATCACGCGAACAAATGAAAACCTGTGCCTTTGCCCGCTTCAGCCCGAAAGCGATCGCTCGAGCAACGCCGCCCGCCCCCATCAGCAGGATTCTCTGACCCTCAATCGGATTGTCGCTCGATTCTGCGCCACCGACTAGTTGTTCGGCCATGGTTTCGTGCAAACTCTCGATAGCCGCACCGCAGTCGGTATTGAATCCGTAAGCATTCACATCTTTAAAAATGACGGTATTCGCGGCACGGATGCCAGCGACATCGTCATCCAAAACGTTGATGCATTTCAAAACGTTTTCTTTGTGCGGGATTGTGACACTCAGACCACGGATTCCCATCTCGGGACAGCTCTCGATAAATGACTCGAGATATTCCTTGGGGACCCGAAACGGCAGGTATAACATGTTCAACTCAGCTTTTTTGATACACGCATTGTGAACGATGGGGCTGAGACTGTGACCGACGGGATCCGCGATCACGCCGAGGATGATCGTATCGTGGGTGATGTTTTCGTAGTCGAATTCATCGATCATCTGCCGATAGCTTAACTGGCCAGGTGCCATTTGGCGATCTTCGTGGAATGTTGCATAGGATAGAGGTGAGCCGAACTTTCCACAAAGCAGGCGGGAGGGCATGCCCATTTCGCCCATGCAGAACGAGACGGTGGGAATGTCTGAATCTCGACACAGTCTTAATGCACGAATATTGTCGATCGGGTTATTGGCCATCGTTGCGATCTTGACAATATCTGGATCAAGCTTGGAAAGCTTTTCATGAATATCTTCCAGATTTTCCGGCGTTTCGTCAAAATTGTGGTAGCTGATGATTCGTTTGGTTTCGCCATATCGGGGAATCTTGTCAGCAATGTCCCATTCAAGATCGACAAAGTCGGCGCCGTCAGCGACCGCGGTCCGCAACAGAATTCGTCGGTCGTCTTCGGTTCGCATCCATTTGCCGCCTTCTGACGGACGGCGACACGTCGCCACCACATTACAGGGTCGGTTATCAAGCAAACGACGCAAGTTTACAGGTCGCCTGATATAGTCCAAACGTAACTCAACCAACTCAACGCCCTGCTCGGCAAGGTGATGGTGTTCCGCAATCATCATTCGATGTCGACCACGACCAACGCTAACGCAAATCATCTGGTGGCAAGACTTTCTTGGAATTTGACGGGTTAGATAATGAGGAGTTGGTCAAGCGAACATTCGTTGATCGTATCGATTATAGGTGAACCTGGTCCGATTTGTCGAAATGCAAATGTGACTCACGTGGGTAAATCCCTTGTTATTGTGATTGGAGCGGGGGCAGATTCAAATCCGTTTAAACCGTCGATCGAGCTCTTCACGCGAAAAAACGAGAGAAGTTGGGCGACCGTGGGGGCAATGGTGTGAGTCCTGGCATAACTGACGATGTTCCAGCAGTGTGTCGATCTCTTCGGGCGTCAGTTTATCACCTGCCTTGATCGCCGCTTTGCAGGATATCATATGCAATAACTCATCGACTAGATCGCGTTGATCCAGTTTAGCCGAATCTTCCATAAGTTTTTCAATGACGTTCCGCAACATTTCAGCCGGGTTGTGATTAGCCAGCATCGCCGGATACGACGACACCAAAACCGTGTCCCCGCCAAAGGGCTCAACCACAATGCCGATCTTCCGCAAGAGGTTACTTTGTTCAAGTACCGCAGCTGCCTCAGTCGGCGGCAAAGTCACGGGTTCAGGAACCAATAACCCCTGCGTCTCAAGTTTACCCGCGAGTACTTTCTCGCGAAGTTGCTCGTAGATAATTCGTTCGTGAAGTGCATGTTGATCAATAACAAGCATGCCTTCTTCGGTTTCCGAGATCAGATAGGTATTGTGCACTTGGAGTGCGAGTGATCTCTGATTCAAGTTCGTCGGATCGGGTGCCGCTTTACCGGTTTGCCAATGAGCCGAATCAGCTCTCTCGATGCGTTCGTGTTGCAATGATTCTGGATTTCCGGATTCGGGTGAGTTCCAAGCTGGAGCCGAATCGGCTTGCGGAAATATGGACTCATCAAATTTTCTGGGGCCGGGAGCTGAAGTCGACCCAGATGATCGATTGACAACTTCTCGCGGCATCGAAGTCCAATCTCGCGATCGTGCTGAAGATTGAAATGCGATCGTTTCCTGTTGAGCGACGGGCGGTACGACTGGGCGATCAGCACTGATCGGCTGGATCGAACGCTGATTGAGATTCGCGTGCGCGGTCAAATCGGTGGTCAAGAATTTGTTTCGGAGCGTGCTTAGCAATTGGCTGTAGATTTGACCACCGTTTTGAAAACGAACTTCCAGTTTCGCAGGATGCACGTTAACATCCACCGCTTCGAATGGCATCCTCAAGCGCAAAAAGCAAATTGGAAATCGGCCCGTCATCAACAGTCCCCGATCGGCGTCACTCAAGGCGTGTTGGAGTGACCGATCCCGGATATATCTTTTGTTGAGAAACAGATATTGCATCCGGTTATTGGCCCGGCTGACTGACGGATTGACGACGAAACCACTAAGTGCGATCTCGCCATTGGTACTGGAGATAGGAATCAGGTTGTCAGAAATCTCGGGCCCGAAGAACTCCCCAATCCGCTCAGACCAGGATTCAGTGCCTGGCAACTGGTGAATCGTTTTGCCGTTGTGCAGCAACGTCATCTGGATTTCCGGATGGGCGAGGGCGACACGGGTAAACGCTTCGGCAATATGGCCTTTTTCTGTTTGAGTGGTGCGGAGAAATTTGCGACGAACGGGCGTATTATAGAACAATTGCCTGAATTCAATCGTCGTCCCAACCGGCATTCCGCAGGGAGCGATCGGTTCGCGACTGCCGCCGTTGATCACCAGCTCGAATCCGGTGCCCTGACCGGTCGTGCGACTGCGAATCAAGGCCTGACTGACTTCTGCGATCGATGCGAGAGCTTCACCGCGAAAACCCAAGGTGCCGACGCGAAACAGATCGTCCGCGTCTTCAATTTTGCTGGTGGCATGGCTAGTGACGGCGAGTTCAAGTTGATCAGCCGGAATGCCACAACCGTTATCGGTTAACCGAATCAACTCGGCTCCACCCTGTTCCAGGCTGACTTCAATTTTGGTTGCCCCAGCGTCAACGGAGTTTTCCAGAAGCTCTTTAACGACGCTGGCGGGGCGTTCGATGACTTCACCGGCTGCGATTTTGTTAACCACGCTGGGCGAAAGTTGCCGAATTGGATGGGTTTGCAGCTGAGTCATGGATGAACTCGATCCGGAAAATTACGCGATCTAACGCAGTTCGTATTCGTTTAGTTTGCGGTACAGATTTCGTTCACTGATACCGAGGATCTTCGCAGTCTCTTCTCGATTACCACCGGTCAGCTTTAAAGTTTGTTCGATAATCCACTTTTCGATTTCCTTCAAAGACTTGCCGACAAGTTGCGAGTCAGATCCGTCGCTTGATACCGTCTTGATTGGTGATTCCGTCGATACATCATCGAGAAGATCCGGTGAAAGGTCGTCCATGTCGAGAACGCCGTCGATGTCCATGACGACGAGGCTTTCAATAACATTCTTGAGCTGACGCACGTTACCTTTCCATTGGTAGTCGAGCAACCACCTGCGAATGTCTTGGGAAAAACTCTTGACTTTCTTGTTGTTCTTTTTGTTGGCTTGTTTTCGGAAATAATCTGCCAGGACCAGAATGTCATCGCGGCGGTTTGACAATGGGTCGAGATGAACGGTAACGATTTTCAGTCGAAAATAAAGATCGCTGCGAAAACGGCCTTCATCGATTTCCTGTTCAAGGTCTTTGTTGGTGGCCGCGAGCACACGCACGTTAACTGGAATCGGTTTGTTATCGCCGACGCGGGTGATTTCGCGTTCTTCAAGCACGCGCAAAAGTTTGATCTGCGTTGGCACCGGCATATCACCGACTTCGTCGAGAAACAAAGTTCCTCCAGTGGCGTATTCGAATTTTCCTTGTCGATCCGAAATAGCGTCAGTGAACGCTCCTTTGACGTGGCCGAAGAGTTCACTTTCGACAAGATGTTCGGCGACGGCGCCCGTATTGATGGCCACAAATGGCTTCTTCTTACGGGGACTGTTTTGATGAATTGCCTGAGCAACGACGTCCTTTCCGGTGCCGGTTTCGCCGGTGATCAAGACTCCCGCATCGGTCGGAGCGATTCGACGTAGCCGATCGATGACCCCTTTCATACTATCGCTGGCGTAAATCAGGTTCTCAAAACCGAAACGTTCGTCGAGCCGCGTAAGAAGCTGCCGATTTTGTTGCCGCAACCGCACCGAATCAGCCGCCTTGGAGACAACCACCTGTAACCGCTTGGGTGTGATGGGCTTTTCGAGAAAATTGAAGGCACCTTCACGCATGGCATCGACGGCCCGCGGAACAGTGGCATGACCCGTGACCAAAACTACTTCTATTTCGTCTTGAGTCTCTTTGGCCTGTTTGAGGATTCCCATTCCGTCGATATCGTTCATCATCAAATCGGTTACCACGATATCGTAAATATTTTCACTTAACAGCTTAAACCCGGCGGGGCCGGAAGTTGCCAGGGTGCAATCGAGGCCAATTCGCTCCAGGCTCTCGCGCATGGCGCGCGCCAAGTCTTTGTCGTTATCGACCAGCAATACTCGAACAGGCGACTTTGACGCGGTTTCCGAAATCTCATTCATGCCAAGATCATACAAAACACGTCCTAAATCGTCGATAATAGAGTCTCTTTTCGGTCCACGAGTGATTCATCGTTCGACCGGGCCGAATAAAGCATTCCGGCGTTTTTTGTTCAATTTCTTCGTGTAACTCGAAGAGCGTTCAAGAGCGAGCCCGTTTGCGGTCATCGACGTTAGTTTGCTTAAGGACGTTTTGTCGGTTCAACTGTCAGGTTCTGGTGTATAAAATCTATTCTTGGGCTCAGCCAACACCGATTTCCTGTTTTTCTGCCTGTTGATACGTCCATGCGAAACGGATTCATCAAATTAACACTAATCGTAGCGGTCTTGCTATGTGCAAGCGTCGTTTTTGGTTCACTGTTGCTTACCAACGTCGAGAATAACGTCGGTATGGCGGCCAATGCACTGACCTACGACGTATTTCGAGGTGAGTTCATCTCATCGGTCAACGAATCCGGCGAAATCGAGAGCTCAAGTAACGTTGAGGTTCGCTGCAACGTCAAATCCAAGGGGCGCGGTGGGACAACCATCTTGTCGTTGATTCCAGAAGGGACGATGGTCGAGAAAGGTGATTTTCTTGGACAGCTTGATGATTCGGTCCTCCAGGAACAGTTAACCGAGCAAAAAATCAACGTCGCCCAGGATAGTGCCGATGCAATTCAGGCCGAGAGTGATCTGGATACGGCGAAGCGAGTTCTTGACGAATTCCTGAATGGGACTTTCGAACAGGACCGCGCCGAACTTGAGGCGGAGGTCGCTCTGGCAAAGGAGACGGCTCGACGGGCGCGCGAGTACAAAAAATACAGTGAAGGCCTCAATCGCAAGGGTTATATCACTCGCACGCAGCTTGAGGCAGACTCGTATGCGGAAGAGAAAGCCGATTTGGATCTAAAACTCGCGCTGCAGAAACTGTTGGTATTCGAAAAGTTCACCAGAGAACGAATGGTAGCAGAATTTGAGGCCGAAATAAGAAAGCAAGAAGCCAATGTTGCCGCGACCGAATACACGTTGGAACTGAGTAATCTCAAGCAGGCTGAATTTGAAGACCAGGTTGCGAGTTGTCGTGTTGTCGCCCCATCCGCAGGGATGGTTGTTTACGCCAATGAAACTGACCGTCGGGGTGACGCTTCATTTGTCATCGAAGAGGGGGCGATTCTCCGCGATGGTCAAGTCATATTTCGGTTACCGGATCCGACGAAAATGCAGGTTCGAACCAAGGTCAACGATTCCAAGATCAATCAAATCTCGCCTGGGATGAAAGCGGTTGTACGAGTTGACACGTCGCCTGAGACCCCAATTGCTGCTGTGGTACGAAAAGTAAACGCTTTTCCCGAACCGCGTCGTTGGTTTCAAGCCCCGATCGAATACGAAGTGTTTGTCGACGTTCTGGAAGAAAGTCCGCTGATTCGCAGTGGCTTGCGAGGTAAAGTCGAGATCTTTATCGAGCGGATTGAGAATGTGGTTCAAGCGCCGGTCTCAAGTCTTGTGCGAAAAGACGACTTGTTTTATGTGTTCGTAAAAGACAAGAAGCATCGGATCGAACCTCGGCTTGTCGAAATTGGTTCCAATAATGAAAAGTTCGTGATCGTCAAATCGGGACTTGAAGTCGGAGAACAGGTTTTGGTTGACGCGGACAACTACATTGACGAAGTGGTATTTCCGACGGCCAGCTGATCGGCGAGTTTTTGTTGATCGATGCGAATAGACTAGTCCTGTTTACTTGTCCTGGTGAATGCCGGACCACCCGTGAAGATTGATTAAATGCAGCTACTCCGTCCCGTAATCTGGAAGTTGGGCGTCAAAAGCCTCTCGCTGCATCCGATGCGGTCGATGTTGACCGTGCTGGGGATATTCATCGGGGTCGCAAGTGTCGTGTGGTTATTGGCGATTGGGGAAGGGATTAGTCAAAAGGTCCAGGAACAAATTGAAGAACTCGGCACGAACAACATTATTCTCAGAAGTGTGAAGCCGATAACGCAGGATGTCGCCGATAGCTCGATGGCCATTTACGGCATCACGCGAGATGACTTTGATGCGTTGACGGAAACGTTACCCACGATTGACCGCGCGTTAAGGCTTCGCGATGCGATGCGGGAGCTGTATTACGGACCGACCGATCGCGTCGTACACTTTATCGGCTGCACACCGGATTACGACGATGTCATGAAACTGAGGATCCATGATGGACGTTTCATCGAACAACGTGACGTGGATCAGGACGACAATGTTTGCGTGATTTCGTACGAGTTAGCAAAACAACTTTGCCCACTCCATTCGGCCGTTGGCATCGTCATCCTGATTCGGAGTACGCCGTATCGAGTGATTGGTGTGATGAAGAAAAGAGGCATGATGGCAGCCGTAGGCAGCTCGCTGGAGGCTCAGGATTTCACCGATGATGTTTACGCTCCGATCACGACGTTCTGGCGCCGGATCGGGGACTGGACAATGGAGCGCAGTGCCGGAACAAGAACCAATGAGGTCATCGAACTCAGCCAGATTACTTTCCGTGTCAAGAATATCGAAGATGTCTTGAGCACATCTCGAGCGATCGAATCGATCATGAATCGTCGCCATGAAGAAGAGGACTATGCGATTGTGACTCCGCTTGAGTTGCTGGAACAAGCGCGAACAACTCGGCTGATGTTCATGGCTTTCATGGGCTTGATTGCAGCGATCTCTCTGGTCGTCGGCGGGATTGGGATCATGAACATCATGTTAGCGACGGTGACCGAACGGACTCGCGAAATCGGGATTCGCAGAGCGCTCGGGGCGAATCGAGGCGACATCATCAGGCAGTTTCTGGTCGAAACCGTCGTGCTGTCAACGGTTGGTGGCATTACGGGCATCCTGGGAGGACTGGCTTGTCCCTGGATTGTGGTGTGGTTAAGAGAGTTGATTACGCTCTGGTTTCCCACCACGATGGCAGCGTTACCTGTTGCCGTGAGCGAAGTGACGCCGATTATCGTGCCCCTTTCGATTCCTCTTGCATTTGGCATCGCCTTGGCGGTCGGTCTCGTGTTTGGCATCTATCCAGCGATGCGAGCGGCTCAACTCGATCCAATTGAGGCACTTCGACATGAGTAATGCCGGCTGTCGATTATCGATCCGATGCAATTATTCTTCGACCAGCTCGAGTACCGAATCGTCTCTAAACGCAGCCACCGTCGTAAGACTCGTTGTCCTCTTCCTGGTGTGATCCGTCGAGTCCAAGATCCGTTCTCAACGCTTGAAATTGGCGGATGAATTCGTCAGTCGAAGAGTGAACGTGTTCCGCTTCCGTGATAAACCGAATATCACTCTTGTCATGGACGTTGTTGATTTCAAGGATATGTTCGAACTGCTCGAGCGGACTCCCGTACATGATCAGCAGCTTGTGTTCATCGAACTGGACTTCCTGAGGTGTATTGGGATTCAGAACTGCAATTCCGGTGCATCCATCATTCGTCAACAGGTTTTCGTAGTTCCACAGAATGCTCGTCAGCACAGGCATGTCGATGTGCTCGCGATACAGGTCTTTGTGACCCCCGTCATGGTCGTGACTGGTTTCCAGAACGACATCAACTACCGGGCCGAGTCGTTGAATCAGCTGCATGAACAAGCTGAATAGGTTCTCTTTGGATGCAGCCGCCATGATGACGGGCACTTTCGATTGGGATTCTTCGTCGATGTAGACATCGTGTCGATAGCCTTGGGTTGGCTTGATCTTCAAATCGATCGCAGGTCGAACCGCGGCAGTTAATTGAAAAGAGTCATAGGTGTCGATCTCCAGATGAGAGGCCAAATCTGACTCTGTGATGGCGTCAAAACTGTTTTTGCCAATCGGCGGTAATTGTGACTGATCAAATGCGTCTTGGAAAAAACGATTAAGAAAGCTCATTAAATTCCTCGGGTCTCGCAGGATTTCGCGGCGAATGTCTATAATTCGGTGGTATTTCTCGCGCACTGTGGCGACAAAAAATCGTAGCTCACGAAAAGAGGGGGGCAATTTGGGAACACCTCGACCTCAGTTTTTCGTCGAAGCATGCCGCCATCTGGCAGCCAAGTCGTTACATTTGATACAGACCGAACTGATGGGAACTTGCCCTAGATGATGAGACGCATCGTTACGGCAAACAGGGTTCCGAGGAACGCAAACTAATGAACCAAGCGGTTGACTGGAATGAAGACAATCGGCCTACTTTGGAAACCGAACGTTTGCTGCTGAGACCATTCTTGCCGAGCGATGCAGAAGTTCAGCAGATCCTTGCTAATGATCGCGAGATCGCAGCGAACACGCGCACCATTGAGTTTCCGTATCCGGAAGGCGCTGCGCTAAAGTGGATCGAGCAGCACGCAGATATGTGGAAAAACGGTAAATCTGCAATTTTTGCAATCTGCCTGAAGTCCACCGGTGAACTGACGGGTGCGATCGGGTTGGAGATCAGTGAACAGGACCAGAATGCCGAACTCGGTTATTGGATCGGGCGAGATTACTGGGGACAAGGAATTTGCAGCGAAGCGGCACGTGAGGTCGTTCGTTTTGGGTTTGAAACGCTTGCCGTGAACAAGATTCACGCCCATCACATGACCCGAAATCCGGCTTCTGGGCGAGTCATGGAGAAAATCGGAATGAAAAAGGAGGGTTTGTTGCGATCCCACATTCGAAAATGGGGAGTTTTCGAAGACGTCGCCTTTTACGGAATTCTACATACGGACGAACGTCCAGGCTGAAATTGCTGGCTTCCTAACCATCCAATAGGGTAGAAAAACCAGTTTTTCCAAGCATCTATGGCGTTTTTTGGCATCTAGCCAATATTCTTTTTAATCCGCTAATATTATTCAATGACTGACGAATAAGACTCAAAGATCAGTAGAGCTTCGGCTCCAGGCGAATCAGATAAAGGAATCTTGTATGTCCGACGTAGATCCTAACGAACAAGAAGGCACCGAAGTTACATTTCTTGATCAAACCGGCGCGAAAAGCGTCGAGGCTTTGGTTTCACATACGGTTACAATTCGCAGAATCCTGCCAAATATCATCACCAAGATGAATTTGCCCGTAGTGGGGCCTGATGGGCAGCCCATGAGCTACAGTCTCGACCATAAAGAGGGAGGTCGTCGCTTGCACGAAGACACGACACTTCCGGAAGGCAATGTTCGCAATGGAGACCACTTGATCGTTTATCCAGAAATTGTTGCTGGATAATTCGTCCAATAAATGGACAATAGTGGTTCATCATCGCCGCTGGTGCTCGAAAAGCGGCCTAGAAATTGTCACTTGGAACAACTGACGAAAGAAATGCGCAAATCTCCGCGTGAACGACGACTGCTCTCGGACTACAAGGGCGTCCAGCAGTTGATGCGTGAAAGTTCGATTTTTCGCTTCGAAGCCAGAGGCAAGCCACCCGAGAGATATCGACTTTTTTTTGGTGGCGTCGGTTTATACCGCCGCGACGCGAATACGATCGAGGTCCGCGAGCATCATGAAATCCTGATCGATCTGGGTGCCGCCTATCCGCGGATGGTGCCTAATCTCGCCTGGCAAACGCCGATTTTTCATCCCAACATTTCAAACAATGGCGTTGTTTGCCTGGGCGGATACGGAACGCATTGGGTTCCCAGCGTGACGCTCGCAGAACTTTGTACCATGCTTTGGGACATGATTCGGTACAAGAATTTTGATACTGAAAGTCCTTATAATCGCGAAGCCGCGATTTGGGCAAAGGCTCAAACGACGTTCAGATTTCCAATTGATGTTCGGTCCATTCGAGATCGCGTCGAAAAATCGGAAAAACCGATTATCGCACCCCATCGAGATTTTGGATCAGAATCAGATAATGGCGTCGAAATCGTTGAAACGGGAATCGAAATTATCGAGCGACCTCCGGAAGACATCGGCATTATTTTTCGTGACTAGGACCCGTCCGCAGTGGATACACCAAAAACATCGGTTGCCGCCAATCGGCCGGACCTGATTATTGATGACGAAGACCGCTATTCACGGTTGCGCCTCATTGGCTGGTGGGATCAACAGAGAATTTCAGCAGCCAGAGTCCTGGTCGTGGGTGCTGGTGCTTTGGGCAATGAAGTCTTGAAGAATCTGGCGCTACTTGGAATCGGACATATTGAGTTAATCGATATGGACCACGTCGACGAGACCAACCTGACGCGATCGATTCTATTTCGCTCAACAGATGCCGGGAAACCCAAAGCAGAAGTTGCCGCGACCATGGTGACAGAGATCAATCCGGATTGCCATATCCATCCGATTGTTGGCAATGTCCTTACCGAAATTGGTTTAGGACTCGTCCGGGACATGGACGTTGTCATTGGCTGTCTGGATAACAGGGAAGCCCGGTTGTGGGTCAACCGAATGTGTTGGAAAGCGAATACGCCGTGGATCGATGGTGGCATCCAGGAGATCAATGGTGTCGCCAAGGTCTTTCGACCACCGCACGGTGCATGCTACGAATGTACGATGACCGAGATGGACTATCAGTTGATTTCATTGCGGTACAGCTGCCCCTTATTGAAACAGGAAGATATTTTGCAGGGTAAAGTCCCTACTGCGCCAACGATTGCTTCGATCATTGGTGGAATGCAAGTGCAGGAGGCGCTAAAGATTCTTCACGATTTGCCGGCTGCCGATGGTTCTGCTTTGGTTTTTAACGGCGCGGCAAATCGTTTTTACCAGACGAATTATCCTGTTCGCCAGGACTGTCTGTCTCATGAAACGTACGACGAGCCTTTGGAACTTCCGCTGTCGGCTGCTGCTACTTCCGTAGCCGAATTGTTCCAAGCCATCGCGGACGAAAACGAGCAAAATCCGACTCGCTTGGTCCTTGATCGTGATTTTCTGGTCAACCTTGTCTGCCGTACTTGTGATCGTCAGGTTGAAATCAATCAACCGCGTTGCGTTGTGGATTCGAGCCGGGGAATTTGCAGCAAATGCGATTTGCCGATGGCACCTGAAACCATATCCTCCATTGAACCCAATTCGCCCCTGTTCACGCGAAAACTAAGTGAATTAGGCGTTCCCGATTACGATATCGTCAAAGTCGAAACCGATGATGACACGAGTTTTGTTGTTTTGGCGGGCGATCGAATTCAATCGAATAAATCATGAGTTCGGCAAGATAAAATGTGGATAGTCAAAACCGTGTTTCAGGATAACGTTGGGTTCGGCCAGGTTCAAACCAAACTGAACCACATTGCCTACTCCGGCATTGGAACGAAGGGCGATCGTTAATCGAAATCATTGATCGGTACTCAAGACAAAAAGTTCATGAGTTCAGAAATTCAATTTGGCGAACTGGAGCACTCCAAACCAAGGGTGGGTACACGCCCCGATCGCGATGCGCACTTTGCGGTGCTCCCCGTTGGGCCCATTGGACTTCCGGATTCAGACGACGCGCCGGAAGACGACCTGTTAATCTTCGTTGATCTCGATGTCATGCGGGATATGGAGGCTCACGCCGCAAGTGACACCCGGGTCGAACTGGGAGGCGTGATGTTGGGAAAGCAGCTCGTCGACGAGCATGGAAAGCCCTTCGTCGTTATCACGGACTGTTTGCGAGCGGAGCACTATCACGCCACCAAAGGCAGTTTTACGTTTACACACGACACCTGGAGCCAAATTACCAGACAACGCAAGCTACATCATCCCGAACTGGGGATGTTGGGGTGGTATCATACGCATCCGGGGTGGACCGTTTTTCTGTCCGGGATGGATCTATTTATCTGCAACAATTTTTTTAACAAACCGCTTGATGTTGCCCTCGTGATCGATCCGGTTAACGATGATCGCGGTTGGTTTCAATGGACGGATGATGCGCGACCGGTCACTCGCCCAACCAAGGGGTTCTACTTGATGACGAATCGATATCGTCAGCAGGAACTGAAATACTTTTCTCGACTTTATTCAAATGGTCCCGAAATGAATGTTGATCCTCGTTACTCTGAAAACTCTTATGGCAGCACTAGCCCGGTGGTAAATATCATGGACAATCGTCGACCTTTCGCTGACTTGGCGATTATCGCCATGTTGACACTACAATTCATGGTTTTGGGACTGCTCGCGTGGAAGATAGTGTTGCCGCCAGCGGTGGCCCAGGTGGAGGACCAACAGAAAACCGCGACCGTTGAAGATGCGCGCAATCGGGCTTACGAAGAAATCCTGCGAACCGCCGTTTCGGCACAGGGGCAGGATCCTGCTCTTGTCGATAAATACACCGCCCTGAACACGGACAACGCACGTTTGCTTGCAAATTTGGACGGTCAGTTGGCCCGCGCTGAAAAACTGGCTACTCAACGAAATTCTGCCGAACTGAAGCTTGCCTCCAAGACCGATGAAGCGAATAAGCTCTCGGAAGAAATCGAAAAATCCCGCCTAAAAAACAAAGAACTATCGGCCGAGTTGGCAAAATTCAGCCAAGAAGATGGTGCCGCAGACGAACAAGGCTCAACGGGGTGGTGGAAATACTTGTGGTGGTCGATCGGCGGTTTGCTGGTTGTCCTCGTGGGAGCCTCGGGATTTATGATTGGTCATCGGAAAGGCAAATTTGACGCGTTTGATGAAATGGGAGAATACGATCATCTCGATAAAAAACGGTCAACACGAAAAGCCGCGGCTCGCGACGACGATGGGCCTGAGAGAGTCACACTTTCGTT
>CAMYNE010000011.1 GCA_947259675.1 uncultured Pirellulaceae bacterium | reverse complement strand
GTTCGGACTGCCGGGTGTTCCCCAGCCGAGTGAACTATCGCATTCTCGATTTCGACGGATGACCAAGTCAAGCGGAAATAGTGCCGCCCTGCCAAAAAAATGCGCACCGGAAACCAATGGCTGTGTCAATTTATGTCTTGTTGCCCCATGCCGCTCGAGAAGCGGTTGTTCGAACAACAGCCGACGATAAACGAAGTCGCTAGAGCCGAATTCGATCGATTTGGTCGACATCGGAGCTGGAACTAACAATTCAGAAGTTGTTAGCACCGTCTTTGGCGCCTGGCCAACAGGTTCGATCGACAGGCGAATTGCCATAATTTCGTTGCTGCGTTGGATCAACGGCTGATCGTCGTAAGTCGATCGCTGATTTTCGGCGTCGTTTTCCTCCGCGATTAGACACCCACACCAAAACAATACCAGGATCGTCAGCCCGATGTTCCTCATTGACTCAGCCTTTCGATCAAAGCAATAACGGTATTGAATTAAGCTGATTTTCAATCGGCCAACACCTACGAATATCAATTCGACTGTCAAAACAAAATGCTGTACCACAAACATCAAGGTGGATTGAGGTAAAGTTTGCGGGTCGTAATGTCAAATGCGGTCAATTTGTTGGGATTATCGGGATCCTGCCTGTCTTTCCACAATTGCCGAAGGAATCGAAGACAATCGTGGTAACGCATCTTGTCGTCGATATCTCACATGTCGGAGAATCCTCATAATTGCGTAGAAAAGCCCCGTCGCGATGTTCAAAGCACGACCGTCTTATTGCCCGATCGCCATACTCATGCTCCTGCTTCTGGTGGGTTCGATTGGCTGCAAAAGTGGGCGAAAGACGGCTGTTTGCACAACAAAGAACTGTGTGCCCGATCAACAGTTGGTGGCGGCCACGAACCGGATCGAATACGCCGATGTCAATCGTTCGGTGGGACTCCAGCGTCTAGATGTTGCCCCACCGCTGACCAGTTCCACGGAGCTACCCGAGGAATCGCTCGCCCTGACACTGGACGAGACGATCCAAATGGCGTTTGAGAACACGGAGATTCTGCGAGACTTTGGAGCGCGCGTCTTACAAAATCCCGATTTTGCGCCCGGTTTGTCCGATCCAGCCATACAAGCGACCGATCCGAACTTTGGAATCGAAGCAGCACTTGCTGAATTCGATGCACAGTTTACCGGTGGGCTTAGTTATGCAAACAACGACAACGTCTTTAACAACTCCACCATCAACGGGGGTTCAAACGAGTTACAGCAGAATCTTACAACGGGCACGTTTGGAATCTCAAAAATTACTGCGACCGGTACAAGGTTTGCCATTCGTGGCAACGTTCAAAACGATAGCAACAACCGGCTTTCGAATCTGTTTCCGAGCTCCTGGACAACCCTGTTTGAAGCCGAAATGCGGCAGCCCTTGTTACAGGGGCGCGGGCTTGAATTCAATCGAATCGCCGGTCCCAACAGCCAGCCTGGTTTGAACTTTACGACCGGCGTTCTCGTCAGTCGAATCAACAATGATATTTCGATCGCTCAACTCGAGCGAAACGTACGTCAATACGTCGACGACGTGATCAACGCCTATTGGAGGCTCTACTTGGCGTATCGAAATTTTGATTCAACCAAGTCGGCTCGCGATCGCGCCCAGGAAACCTGGAGTGTCGTCAAGGCACGATTCGAGAATGACTTACCTGGCGGCGAGGCGGATCTCGAAGCCCATGCGCGGGAACAATATTTTTTGTTCCAAGGTCGTTTGATCAATGCACTCAACGGCGATCCGCAATCCGCGGGTGTCTTGCAGGCTGAGGCGGATCTGAGGCGATTGTTAAACCTGCCCCAAAGCGATGGGCGGTTGATTCGACCTATCGATGAACCGGCTGTGGTTGAAGTTGCTTACGACTGGTATGGGCTTGCGCAGAACGCTCTTGATTGTCGAGTTGAACTACGGGAACAAGAGTGGCGACTGAAGCGGCGCGAATTGGAACTCCTGGCGTCTCGAAACTTCACTCAGCCGCGTCTCGACGCGGTATCAACTTACCGAAATAACGGCTTTGGTGATGACCTCTGGGGAGGAGGCAACGTCCCGTTTCCGAGTGCCATCAGTGTTGCCAGTCGCGGCGATTACCAGGAATGGGAATTTGGCCTGCAAATGAATGTGCCGATCGGTTTTCGCCAGGCTTCGGCAGGTGTCCGCAACGCGGAACTGCGACTCGAACGCGAACGCCGAATTCTCGAAGAGCAGCAACGTCAGGTCTTACATGGACTTGGTTCTGCGATGCGTCAATCTGATCGCGCCTATGCATCGGTGCAAGTTGCCCGCAGCCGACTGGTTGCGGCACGCGATTCCGTCAACGCCAGACGGGCTGCGTTTGAGGCGGATAACACTCCGTTTGATCAGTTATTGGATGCCCAACAACGATTGGCAGATGCGGAAATTGCCTTTCATCAGGAGTCTATCGAATGGGTTATCGCGACAGAATCGGTATCCCGAGAAGCGGGCAAGCTGCTATCCAGCCACATGATCTACTTGAACGAGGGTCCAAGTTGCAACCTCGCGGGCGTCGACATTACAAAACGCGCCTGCATAATTAACCGGGCTGATCAGCTGGATTATCGAGTCCCCTCAGAGGGCATCGTCAGCGTTGGGCAATAGGACTTGGAACGACCCCGAAATTGCGATGTGATGTTGCAGAAGGCTCCGGTTGAACTACTTCAACGCGTCTCGCAAAATTGTAACCGGGTGAAACGCAAGGCGACCCGTTCCGTCAAGAATCTGGTGCCGACAACTGGTTCCAGCTGCCGCAATCAGGTTTTCGGGCGGTTCATTTCGAATCGTTGGAAACAAAACAAGTTCGCCAATTTGCTGTGACAGGTCGTAGTGCTCACGTTCGTAACCGAACGATCCCGCCATGCCGCAACAGCCCGAAGGAATTAAACGAACTTTGAAATTCTTCGGAAGCTGCAACATCCGAACAGTCGGCGCCAGCGACGCAAGTGCCTTTTGATGGCAATGACCATGCAGCCGAATTGTCTGTTCGTTTTCCGTAAAAACAGACGGGTCCAATTCCTGTTGATCCAGGAACTCGTCGATTAGCAAACAGTTTTCAGCCAATTGAACGGCTTGACTTCGTCGCTCCTCACCCACCAGTTGCTGATATTCGTCGCGAAAAGTCAGTAGTGCCGAAGGTTCCAGCCCAATCAGTGGTTTGTCTGCGCTAACATTCATCGCAAGCAGGCTGATGTTTTGCTCGGCAATCTCGCGAGCTTTTCGCAAATAACCTTTCGAGATGCTTGCCCGACCGCTCTCAACGTGTTCCGGAATCTCGACCGACCAGCCCAGTCGTTCAAGCAACTCAACCGACGCGATTCCGACGTTGAGATCGTTGAAGTTCGTAAATTCGTCACAAAATAGAAATACAGAACCGCGAGAACCTGCATCCGGGTGCGGAAGGTGATTCGAAAACCAGCTTCGCAAAGTTTGTTTGCCCAATCGCGGCAACGAGCGGCCAACGTGAAAGCCAGCCAGCTTTTTGAACCATCCGCCAGTCATCTTGTTCGCAACGAAGAAATTATAAAGCCCCGGAAACCGCGACGTCCAACGATTGATGCGGCTGAAATTGGCAATTAGACGCGTGCGAAAAGGAGTTCCATTGGCGTCATAGTAACCTTGCAGAAACTCGGCTTTCAATTTCGCCATATCGACATTTGACGGGCATTCATTCTTACAGCCTTTGCACGAGAGACAGAGATCGAGAATTTCCAGCACGTCGGGATTGTTAAGAGGGTTCTTGGCATCGATTGGATGTGTCAGCGCTTGTCGCAACAGATTTGCTCGCGCGCGTGTCGTATCCGCTTCATTGCGAGTCGCCATATAGCTGGGACACATCGTCCCCCCGCCGGTCAAATGTGTTTTTCGACAATCACCCGAGCCGCTGCACATTTCGGAAGCTCGCAGCATTCCGCCAGTTTGACCAAAGTCAAAGATCGTAGTCAGGTTGAGTGGTTGTTGATTCGGCTGATAGCGAAGCGACTGGTCCATTGGTGGTGCATTAACGATTTTGTTTGGGTTGAAAATGTTTTTCGGGTCCCAAGTCTTTTTAATTTGTCGAAGCAGTTCAAAGTTGTTCTGACCGATTTGTGCCCTGATGAATTCTCCGCGCAGACGACCATCTCCGTGTTCGCCGCTGAGCGAACCACGGTACTTTTTCACCAGTTTGGCGACATCGGTTGTAATCTCACGGAACCTCTTCTGGTCGGTTTCCGATTTTAGATTGAGAACGGGTCGCAAGTGGATCTCCCCTGCCCCCGCATGTGCGTAATGAACGCAAATGACCCCGTGTCTTGTTTTTAATAATTCGTCGACATCCCGAATGTACTCCGCAAGGTCGTTCACATCGACGGCGGTGTCTTCGATACAGGCGACGGGTTTACGATCGCCAGGAACGTTGCCAATGATCCCAAGTCCAGCCTTGCGAAGATCCCAGACCCGATTTGCGTCGTCCCCAAACAGAACGGGAAAACTATAACCCAGTTTGGCAGCCCTGAATTCGTTTTCGATTTGTTGGGTGATCTCCAAGACTGCGTCCTGAGAGCCGGCTCGAACCTCAGTTAACAGAATCGCTGCCGGCTCACCATCGACGAATTGACGATTCCGGTTTTGGTCAAGATTGCGTGCAGCACCCTCGAGGATCAAATGATCAATCAATTCGCAAGCCCACGGTCTGTGCTTCATGGCAATCTGCGTTGCCCGCAACGCCGCATCAATCGATCGAAAGTGACTGCACTGCAGGCCCAAGACTGGAGGCGGTAACGGACAACAGCCGAGTTTGATTTCGGTTGCGAAAAACAGGGTTCCTTCCGAGCCAGCGATCAAGCGGCACAGATTGAAGGGTTGGTTTGCATTTCCAAACGGAGCACAATCCAACAACGAGTCGATTGCGTATCCGGTGTTGCGGCGGTGGATTGTCGGATTTGGAAATTCCCGTACGATCTCGGACCGCATTCCCTCGTCGCCGAGGACATGCGTGAGGTTTTTGTAGATCGTTGCTTCGAGTGTTGTTCCGTTCGATTTCGCTACGAGCTCTTCGGGAGTTAGCCCGTTAAACGTTACTTTGCTGCCGTCCGACAGAAAACCGGTCAGCTCGATAACGTGATTGCGCGTCGAACCGTAGACGATTGAATTGGCACCACATGAGTTGTTTCCAAGCATCCCGCCAATCATGGCTCGGTTTGCAGTCGAGGTTTCAGGTCCAAACAAGACGTCGTGCCGCCTCAACGCCAGATTGAGTTCATCGCGAATCACACCCGGTTGAACCCGAACCCAGCTCTCCTCAGCGTTGAATTCAAGGATTTGGGTAAAGTGCTTCGACACATCAACCACAATGCCCGATCCGACCACTTGTCCTGCCAGCGAAGTTCCAGCCGTGCGAGGGATCAAGCCGATTCCGGATTGGTTGGCGAACTGAATCAAGGCCAATATGTCATCGTCAGTTTTTGGAATCGCCACCGCATGAGGGAGCTCCTGATAAACCGAGGCGTCGGTTGAATAGATCCTCCGCGACAGATCGTCAACCAGCAATTCACCTGTGAATCGTCGTTTGAGGTGTTCGAAATCTTCAGCATGGACTGCCATGAATGTGACTTTAGTTTGCGACTTGTGCTAATGTAAAGGACTTAACCCTGCCCTTTATCGGAGTCAGTTCCTTGAAACGTATTTCAGCCGTCCTAGTTTCGCTGTTTCTGTTAACCTCGACCGTTTCGGCAAATGCAGAAGACGACTCAACCATACAAGTTCAACGACCCAATATCGTGCTAATTATGGCAGACGATTTGGGGTTCGAGACGATTGGTGCATACGGCGGGGTCTCGTACAAAACACCGGTTCTCGATGATCTGGCACGACAAGGCGTTCGCTTTGAACACTGTTACGCCCAACCGCTCTGTACGCCGACTCGAGTCAAGCTGATGACGGGCCAATCCAATATCCGCAACTATGTGGACTTCGGAGTGCTGCATCGCAGCCAAAAAACGTTTGCAAATCTGTTTCGCGATTCCGGATACGCGACGTGCATCGTCGGTAAGTGGCAGCTTGGTACGGAACTCGACGGACCCAAGCATTTTGGTTTCGCTGAACACTGCTTGTGGCATTTTGAAACCCGCAAGGAGCGATTCCCCAATCCGGTTTTGACCACCAATGGAAAGACAAAACAGTACATCAATGGAGAGTATGGCCCCGATATCGTGTCCCAGTATGGAATGGACTTTATCCGCAGAAACATATGGAATGGACTTTATCCGCAGAAACAAAGACCGACCGTTCTTGCTGTATTACCCAATGATCCTGACGCATTGCCCCTTTTGTCCTACGCCCGATTCGCAAGACTGGGATCCAAAAAGCAAGGGCTCGCCAAAATACAAGGGTGATCCAAAGTACTTCGGTGATATGGTTTTTTATATGGACAAAATCGTTGGACAACTCCTGACGTGCCTTGAAGAAACGGGGGTTCGAGACCATACGATTGTGATTTTCGTCGGCGATAACGGAACTGATCGACCGATCGTTTCGAAATTGGAGGATGGTCGAGAAATCGCCGGGGCGAAAAACAAAACCATCGACGCCGGAATGCGAGTTCCCCTGATCGTGGATTGGCCAGGCAGGGCCGCCAAGGGTCGGGTCGTTGGTGATCTGGTCGACATGAGTGACTTCTTGCCGACGATTTGCCAAGCTGGCGGAATTGAATTGCCCAACGATTTCATCGTCGACGGGCAGTCCTTCCTGCCGCAAGTGAAAGGCCAAACCGGGAAACCACGAGATTCAGTCTACGTCTGGTATTCGCGTAACGGAGAGAAAAAGAAGAATTTCGTTCCGAAGGTATTTGCCCGCAACCAGCAATACAAGTTATATGCGTCCGGCCAGTTTTTCGATGTCGTCTCAGATCCTTTGGAAGAACAACCTCTAAATATAGAATCTTTGGACGACGAGGTTCGCGATGTCCGCAATCAGTTGCAGACCAGGATCGATCATTACAAGGGGCTACGACTGAGTTCGATCAAACAAGTGAAGACAGACAGCTGACAACTGATCCATTCGTGTGCGTTTCGCCTTGAGGCGAGGCTAGCCGGGATTTCTCACGTAAGCCGGAACAAAGTCGCGTATGTGCTTTGCCGGAACAGCGCAAACGCCACTAATTCGACTTGCAAACTGTTTTTGCGTTGCTTCCAGAATAGCGGCTGCAGTTCCGGGAATTACAACGGTTGCTCGTTGCCGGCCTTTTCGACGTGTGAGAAATGTGAGCTAGAGCTAGAGAAACGAAACATCTCCTTTCCAGCGTACAAATCCTTCGATGGCTTCGTACTCGGCCAACCCGAGGGAATCGAAAAGTCGGGCGGTAGCGGCGTTGCGATCTTCGGCGCGTTGCCAGAATTCGCGAGCGTCATGGCCAGGAAAAACCGCGCGATCTTTTTGCGATTCGTGCTTAAAGATCGCGTTGCGTTTAAGCATCACTTCGTTGGGGCTGAGCGGAACGGCCATATCAATTTCGTGCGGCTCCCATTCGTGCCAGGCACCTCGATACAGCCAAATGGTGCATTGTTGATACCAGTCATCCTTTTCAACTTGTTGACACGCCTGCAGAACCGCACGCAAACAAGTGCGGTGGGTTCCATGCGGATCTCTCAAATCGCCAGCAGCGTAAATCTGGTGCGGTTTTATCTGCTCAAGCAATTCGAGAATCATTTTGATATCTCGTTCACCGAGTGGCTTCTTTTTGACGGTGCCTGTTTCGTAAAACGGCAAGTTCATAAAATGCAGGTTGGTTTCGGGTACGCCGCACATTCGAGTCGCGGCTCTTGCTTCTCCCTGGCGAATCAAACCTTTGATGATTTGAACTTCGGGGCTGTCAACCTGGCCAGCTTTTTTGTTGCGAAGAAACGTCTCAATGTGTTCTTCCAACTCAAACGCTCTTTTTGGGGCCACACCGAACGCCTTGTTAAAGTCAGCCATAAAATCGCAAAACCGAATCGTATCATCATCAAACACGGCGATGTTGCCGGAAGTTTGATAGGCCACATGAACTTCGTGGCCCTGGTCGACAAGTCGGATCAATGTTCCACCCATTGAAATTACGTCGTCATCCGGGTGGGGCGAGAAGATCAATACGCGTTTCGGAAAGATATCGTCGTGAGGGCGCCTCCGATCTCCCGGCATTTTTTTTTCGTCCGGTTTACCTCCCGGCCAGCCCGCGATCGTGCTGTTGATTTGGCGAAATACTCTGATGTTGATGTCATAAGCCGCACCATGATCGGCCAGCAAATCCTGGAGGCCTTCCTCGTTGTAATCTTCGTCGGTAAGTTTCAGAATTGGCTTTTTCTGCTTCTGAGCGAGCCAAATAACCGCCTTGCGAATCAAATATTCATTCCATTCAATCGGCCCGACTAGCCACGGACAGTGATTGCGTGTCAATGAATCGGCCGCTGCCCGGTCCAAAATGAAACAAGCGTTGGGGTGATCCTGAAGAAAACTCGCGGAAACAATGGGAGAAACGTCCCCTTCAACCGCTTCCGCCACGATCGACGCTTTGTGTTCACCAAACGCGATAATAAAAATTTCCCTCGCGCTGAGAATGGTGCCGACGCCCATGGTAATGGCTCGCCGCGGGACGTTCTCTTCACCATAAAAATCACCGGCAGCGTCCGTGCGGGTAACACGATCGAGCGTGATTAAACGGGTCGTGCTTTTTATGCTTGAACATGGCTCGTTAAACCCAATATGGCCGGTACGCCCAATTCCAAGAATCTGGATGTCAATCCCGCCGTTCAGCTCGATCAGCGTTTCGTAACGCGCGCAGAATTCTGCAACATCATGTTTAGAAATGGTTCCGTCGGGAATGTTGATGTTCTCGCTTGGAATATCAACATGGTCAAAAAGGTGTTCGTTCATGAAGCGGACGTAACTCTGCAGAGCGTCCGGGTTCATTGGGTAATATTCGTCCAGATTAAACGTGATCACGTTTGCAAAAGAGAGGCCTTCTTGCTTGTGAAGCCGCACCAGTTCGTTGTAAACGCCAACCGGAGTGCTGCCCGTCGCTAGACCCAAGACGCAGTTTCGACCCTCCTCTTGGCGGAGCCGGATCAAGTTCGCGATTCGGTTGGCAACTGCCGCTGAAGCGTTGCGAGCGTGGTCAAAAACCTGGCACGGTATTTTTTCGAATTGATTCTGGGTCGTATCGATTTTCGGAAGAGAATCTTCCAAAGACGTTTCCATGGCAACCGTCCAATGTGTCATAGTTTTTTTCCAGCGGTCGGCTGGAGCGGAAGTGTTGACTAATTTTTGTCGGCCGAGAGCTGATTGCCAAGGTCATCGATCGCCATTCCAGCTGCTTTGTCGGTGTAATTTGAATGCCTATAACGAGCAAAATGAACAAGAAGATCGGTCCATTCTTTCTCAAATGAACAACTTCGCAGAGAAAAATTCATGACATCCGGCTATCCGTGGTTTCAACCTTTCGCGGTGGTACTAGACGGCGTTGGTCGCGCTCGCTTGCGCCAAGCCAGAGGTTTGAAGCTCATTCGTAGCCCAAACTCAGCTAACGAATTGAACACCCGCCAGATAGAGCGGATACTCAGTGCCGACCGACAGATTGTAACAGACGCGGGCAATTACCGTCGCCTGAGTTTGTTCCGGCATCGCGATTCGAATGTACTCATGTAGGAGCGGATCTTTGCAAATAAACCCCATTCCATTCGAACTGATGTCGCGCGTAATTGTGTGAAAAGACTCGCCATCAGCTTGGAAGTCCAGGTCCAACGGTTGAATCACCACCGTGACTGAACGAAGCATACGGTCTTCACTTCGTTTGTCGACGCCGCAATGGAAACCAGTTAGCTCTTTCAACGCCGCGTAAAAGTTATTCCTCGAACTGATCGCAGAACCTTGATCGAAAGGGTCGTGTTGATTGTCGTGCATCGACAACTCCTAATAGAAAAAACCACTGGCGAGATCACTGAAGTGAGGCGGTTGACCGATTGCCCATCTAAAACGTAGCTCACGAATCAAACCGAGTGGCGGATTTTTAGGGAAGCACAGGTTTTTTATTGGTGAACCAATCAAAATATGCCGACGGATCCAGCGGGCTTGCGAACATTTCTTACGGCTCCCTTCCTTCGCCGTAACCATCTCCCCAAAAATTGGGTCAAAACGGCGGTTCTAAAAAACTTGATTCAGCGACCGCTTCGGTAACTTGATCCATCACTTGAGCGAATGGAATGTGTTGGCAGATTCCAAACGAATCGTGGCGCGAGAGTTTGCTGCGGGTGAGAGCCGGTGAAGTCAATCCACAAAGAAACCGGGCAACAGAACGACTGCTGTTGAGCGCCGCAGGATGTTCGCCAATCAAATATTTGACCGTCTTGATTGTCGATTCGGCCAACTCGGGAGGAGGAGCTAATTCGATCTTGAACGGGCCTTCACTTAAACAATACGAACAATGACCGCAATCACGATCGAGCGGTTGCCCAAAGTGGGCCGAAAGAAATCCGGCTTGGCATTGAGTTGCCCTGGCCAGGTCGAGGACTTGTTCCGTGCGGGCAATTTCCGCTTGCTCACGCTGTTGAATTCGTTGCCAGAATTCCTCCACCCGTTCGTCTTTCGCTGGGAACGATTGTCGTTTGCGATAGCCATGCACGAGACCGCTGACACGAAGTTCAATCCAGCCTTTCTCCGCAAAATAGTCAAGTGCTTTGACGATCCGCGATCGTTCGCAAGCAAGCTTTTTCATGGCCACCGGGATGTCGATGTAAAACCAGACTTTACGCTTCCTACTGCTTGCCAAGAGCTGTTTGGCAAACTGATGTCGTTCACCCGAAAAGTTGTCAAGGATTACGCTGGAAGCAACATTAGGCTTAAATGCGTACTCGTCATAGCGCGGTGAGGTGGATTCCAGATATCCGTCCAACTCCAGATACGTCAACAGAGTCTTGATCACGAGCGTTTTGATATCACAAATATTTCCTAACTTGAATTGACTGATAAAAAATTCGTCGTCCTGTCGGTCTATTTCTTCGACGAAGGATTTGATTGATTGCCGCGACGGCGTGTCGCCGTACACAAAATTCTCCAGCGTGATCCGATCTCTGGGAACCAACAGCATCTCACACCGGGAGACTTGTCCGTCACGCCCGGCGCGGCCAATTTCTTGAGCGTAATTTTCGATTGATTTCGGCGGGTTGAAGTGGTAAACGTACCGAATATCAGATTTGTCGATGCCCATTCCAAAAGCGATCGTGGCGACGACGATGTTATTCTGGCCGGTCATAAACCATTCCTGAATCTCGTTTCGTTGCTCGGTTTCCATACCTGCGTGATATGCCTTTGCAGACAGTCCGGCGTCAACACATGCTTGGGCGACATGTTCCGAAGTCTTTTGCAGGGTTACATAAATAATTGTGGCTCCCGGAGATTCCGACTTTAACCGGTCAAGCAAAACATCAACGCGTTCTGTTTCGTTCACAATCTGTGAACGGATATGCAGATTGGGCCGAAAGAAGTCCGTGCAAATAACGTTGTCGGTGCGAATATCAAAAGCTTGACAGATGTCAACTTGAACGGTCGGCGTGGCCGTGGCGGTCAAAGCCAATACACGTTCGACGTTTAATTTTTGTGCGATGGTTGCCAGTTTGAGATAGTCAGGCCGGAAGTTATGACCCCATTGGCTGATACAGTGGGCCTCGTCGATTGCAAACAGCGAAATGGAAGCGCCGTCCAACGAGTTGCGAAATCGTTCATTGAAAAAACGCTCGGGTGCGACGTAGAGCAGCTTGGCCACGCCACTTCGAACTTGATCCATCGCCGTGCGATATTCTTCGCCCGTCAGGCTGGAATCCAACCTCACCGCTGCGACACCCTTTGCTTTCAGCTGGTCGATCTGATCTTTCATTAATGCGATCAGCGGTGACACAACAAGTGTCAGGCCTTCGAATGCGAGCGCCGGAAGTTGGTAACAAAGCGACTTTCCTCCACCCGTCGGGAAAACAGAAAGCACTGAGTCGCCATTGAGCAGCCGTTGAATAACATCCAGTTGCCCAGTCTTAAATTCAGACCAACCAAAATACTGGTTCAGAATATCTCGCGGATCAATTTTGATGGAAGTGGACATTGCAATCAATCAAATAATAAATGGAAGAATCCAGTCAACAACACGACGCAATAGATGAGGCAATAAATGACAAGTGCGCTCGCAGTATACAAAGTAACACTATTCAGTCAACTACCTCATTGAAAACAGCTGTTAAATTGGATCCCAGTTTTCCCGATTTTCGTAGCCGAACCGGGGTAGCCTAGTGGCTACGGATGTTCTGAAATCTTGCATCGGTAAAATCAGCCCGAAGAAAACCAGCCTTTGCGCCAGAAGTACGCGAGCATTCCAAAAGACACGACCGCCATCAGACCAATCGCGAATAGATACCCGTAAGGCCATGCCAATTCGGGCATATTTGCGGGATGCTTTGTGTCAAAATTCATGCCGTATAAACCGGCAATAAAACCGAGCGGAATGAAAATCGTCCCAATAATCGTCAGAACCTTTATCACCTCATTCATTCTGTTACTGATCATTGACATTTGATAGTCGCGCAAGTTGGAGCACATTTCACGATACGTGTCCAACAAATCGACGAGTTGAATCGTGTGGTCATAACAGTCGCGAATATAAACACGCGTCTCCGCCGTAATCAATGAAATCGCTTCTGGTTTCAGCGACAATAGCGCATCTCGCAAAGGGCGAATCGCGCGACGGAGCGCCATCAAGTCACCGCGCAAGTTGTGAATCATTTCCATGTAATTTCCGGATTGCCCGGCAGAGAGCTGAACATCAAGTTGTTCCATCTTTTCTCCATACTCATCAACAACCGGAAAGTAGCCGTCGATGACCGCGTCAATTAATGCATAGGCCAAATAGTCTGCACCACTTTGACGGATTCGACCGCGCGAATTACTCAGACGCTCCCGAACTGAATCGAAACAGTCACCGGCTCTTTCCTGAATTGTCAGGACAAAATTCTTGCCGAGAAAAATGCTGACTTGTTCATTATCCAGACTGTCATGGTTAATCCGGACCATTCGCAACACGATAAAAACTTGATCTTCATAAGCTTCGACCTTCGCGCGCTGGTGAACGTTGACTACGTCTTCCATCGCCAGTCGGTGGATTCCGAAGACTTCGCTCAGTTCGTGAAAAGTATCCGCATTGCCCAACCCATTGACATTGACCCAGGTGACAGACTGGTCAGTGATATGCTTCGCAATGTTGGAAACTTCGGCTCCTTCTTTCTTGACGAAGTTCCGTTCTGTGTAGTTGATAACGGTGATTGTTGGCGCGGGTGCATCAAGAGGAACCGAAAGCGTTCCAGGCGCGGAACCCGGTGCTGTTCGTTTTCGGATACGAGGTGGCTTTCGAGATCGGTGGCGGTGTTTCTTTTTCGACATGCTGACAGTCTATTTCGTGAAGGGACTGAGGAACACCACACCCTAAATTCGGCAAGTCGTGGCTCTAACCCGGGTTGGAGACCATTCGATAGGGAACGTCTATTTGGCTGTGAGTGAAAACCGGGCGCCGCTCAACCACCCAATCACAAATCCGATTGCGAGCATGACGAACAACAGCACGGCTCTGGGCATGGTTACGGTTGCAAACAACAAACGAGTTTCAACGTTATCGGTGTTCTGAATCGCGATGATCAAAACAATGATTGCCAATATGGCGATGAAAATTAATTTGAGTTTCTGCATGATACTTTGGTTTCTTTCCGGCATGATCTCTTCTCCTTGTTTTGTTGAAATTCAGTTGGATACTACGTTGACACGCAAACCTATGATTCTTCGACGATCGGTGAAACAAATCCGTGTGGTTTAAGAGTAAACACTGAGCAATCCACTTGCCGCAATACTCGTTCCGCCGTATTGCCAATCAAGAGTCCCGAAACTCCTTGACGCGCAATGCTACCCAGCACCAGCAAACTTGGACGAATTTCCTCGACTGCGGAAAGGATCACCTCATCAGATATACCACATTCAAACGTTACGTTTTCCGGTTTGACGGGCCGTTCGCTTTCAGATAGAAACCGTGACAAGTTTTCTCTGCATTTGCGCCCGTATTCTTTCTCATATTTCTCGTATCTTCGGATCGTATCGGCTTGGACCGCGTGGCCGAAGACCTTTACAGGAACTTGATAGGCCGCAACAACGAACAATTTGCAATCGAAGATGTTCGCAATTGCAGAGGCGTATCGAACCAGTTCGTGGTTTAGTTTTTGCTCATCGTCGGTTGTTTCTGGGTTGATCGCGACCAAAACTCGATGAAGTGGTTGTTTAGATTTCGGATTAACGATCCAAACCGGAACCGGACAATGCCGAATCAGCCTCATATCAAGGCTGCCGAATAGAAAATCAGTTGCCTTTGAACTGGCTTCCTTGATCAACAAGTCATGCTCACCGGAGACAACGCTTTGGACGAGTTTTACAATTGGACGTCCTGTTTGCACGCTGGTGGTCACGCTGGACTCTCCAAAGTCGATGCCTTTCACGAGCTCACTCAATGATTTATGACGATGGTAAGCTGGCGTTTCGTCAAAATCTTCCTCGAACAAGTCGTGCCAAAATGCGCTCAACGGAGGTTGCACATCAACCACATTGATGTTGACATCGGCGGCCGACAATTTGGATGCCAACTCAAGGGCTTTTGCTGAGTTCTCGTATCCGTCTTGAAAAACAAGAATTTTTTTGAACGGTGTTTGCATCGCCAGTCCTCGCTGATTAACCTCGACAGCTTGTTTCGTAATGCACAAGGTGTGCCAATAATTTTGGACCGCCGAATTCAATCGTTGGATTGTCCAGTCAATTCTGCTGCGAACTTTTCACAGTTGGAATCTGGCCCATTGTTTCAGTTCGTTTCGCCATTTGCATCCCTGCTTCAGGCGGATTTCTGAAAATCGCATCCGGCTAAAGCCCGAAATTCAAACAGCAAATTCCAAAGGGTCTATTCCAGATTGCAAAAAACGGAGGTGAGAGCCAAGCAGTTTAATGTTAAACCTTGATCGAGCTCTTGAATTCGCTGGGTTTCAGCGCGAGTACCGAGCATTGAATGCGATTAAGGATCTTCTCAGCTGTATTGCCGATAAAAAATCCGCCCAGTCCAGATCTTGCGACCGTTCCCAGCACCAACAGATCGACTGCGTTTTTTTTCATTTTGACTCGAACTTGGTTGTTGAAAAATACCAAGGTTGGATTTCGATTCCAGTTGGGCATGGCAAAGCAACTGGCGTGCCAGTTTCACTTTCGCCAATTAATGCTCAAGGATCGGGGCACGGTATACAATCCTTCCCTTGACCGTCTGGGAAACCAACCCAGGTCGCAAACCGAGATTGAGGCGAGCAGGCGCTGAGCGGCGCGGACAATTTTTGTCCACCTCGAGCATTCGAAGATCTGCCGCAGAATCGATGTCGTCGTTAAACCAGCTTGAACTGGATTGCCACAAGATCGTGCAACATCAAAACGGCTGAAAATCTTCGCAGAATTTCATGCCAACAAAATTTTGGAAAACTTTTTGCCGATGAATTCTTCTGGCACACTACGTGCAATTCGTCATTCAGTGCTTTGTCGGAAACGGCATTGCATGACGGATAACGGCCCGAGTACTCCATGGCTGATTTAGATTCAGTTGGGGTGCGGAGGCCGGCCGTCGCCGATCTTCAGTAACTAGTCGGATCGACTGCCTAAAACGCGAATTGGCCAGACATCGCACCTGCCCACAAACCGTGTAAAGAGCGAGTAAACCGACAAACGCGATGAGATCAGCGACGGCCCCGTCATGGTAAACGGAGCTCTCAGAGTTCAAATTTCAAGGAACAAACGATGTCTGTAAGCAAAATGGAAAAACGAAACGTGGCTCGTATGAATGCTGAACAAGTAAAGGCCAAAAAGAAGCAAGTACGCGAAACGAAAATGTCTGCATCAGTCAAAAACAAGAAAACGGCCAAAGCTGTCAAACGAAAATAGTCGTTTGAGCTGGTCAGCTAATTCGTCTCCACGATTTTCGGATTGATGAACATGGTTCGTGAAAATAAGCGTTTCTCGTTGAAAAAATGGAATCTTTCGTCACGTCAAAAGACTTCTCAGAGTGAGCGCAAAAAACGCGTCAAACAACGTGAAGTCCCAAGACGAAAAACCTGGAGTTCCGAGCAATCTTTATTTGACGAGTGACCCTTCCGGTTTGGATAAGCTCTAAGCGATGACATTCCGGAGATACGCTCGGCTCCACCTAACCGCTGAAGTTGCCCATCCGCCTAACCTAAAAATGGCCAAAACATCATCAGCGATTCTATAGAGCGAATGCCGGATGACTCAAAATCACCGGCATTCGTTTGTTATTCGGGCTGATAAATAGAAATTATTGGTTTTTTCGAAACAAACGGTTGGCGTGTGTAGCCATGTGATCAAGTTGGACTTAACGGTCGTCCTTGGCTAACCTGTTGGCTCAACGATCAGCAAGTTGGAAGAAAGCTCTTCCACGACTCGCTCTTCCAAGCCGTGTTCTTTGACCCGCAACCTCCTGAGTTCAGACGGCTTGATCTTCGTGGGCAACCTGCCCAGATTGCAAATTGGATCGCCAGGGCTAATGGCGGGTAAGGTTGTCATCCCAATTACAATCCCGTTATAAGGCGCGTAAACCGTGTAGCGATCTCGACCGAGCAAATTCGTGTTGGTGGTGAGGGCTTGCCCTTCTTCGACCACTTCACCTGGTTTTACGTGAAATTCGAGAAAGCCACCTTTTTCCGCACGAATCCATTTTGACTTTTTGACCACAACTTGATACTCGGGGGATTCTGGCGCGGTCTCCAGCATGTCCAATTCGCAAAGAACGTTTTTGACGCCCCGGTTGGACGCCTCCACAATCCCTGGTTCAACCTTGAAGACCTCTCCCGCTTCCATGACGATCGTATGACATCCCGCAATGCAGGCTTCGCGGCGAAGCGACTTTGCAGGCCCCTTTCCGTCCATGATAATCTCGCAACCAAATGCTTCAGCGATTCGTTTGATTTCGGGATGACTCAAGTCCCCTCGAACGTTCGGATAGTTGGTGCGACGAATCGCGGCCGTATGTAAGTCGATTCCATAATCAGATCGCACGACAATTTCTTCGAAGACTGTGTTTGCCATCCGCGCAGCCAAACTACCGTCGGCGGAGCCGGGGAAAGCTCGATTCAAATCACGGCGATCCGGCAGGTAACGTGAATGTCGGTCAAAGGCAAGGATGTTGAGGACCGGTACCAGAATTACTGATCCACGAGCTAATTCTAACGCGTCATCTTGAACCAGTTGGCGAATCGCGCCGGTGCCGTTGATTTCGTCGCCGTGCAGGGCTGCGGTGACGAAGACGACCGGCCCGTCTTCCTTGGCACGACGAACGTGGACGGGAATGTTAACCGTCATTCCGCTGTAGCTCTCGGTGACGGCCAAAAAAATGTCTTTGGACTGGCCTGGCCTGATCATTTGACCATTCCAGTCACCAATCGGTTTTCGATCGTATTGCATGGATTGTTCGCTTTCACATCGATTTCGGATAAACTCTTCTGGAATTGAGTGCTGGCTTCAATCGGCGATTGTGGTTGCCGATTCCTCGATGACTTGGTGGGCAACCGGCAGATCTGGTAATTCTTGAACCTCCGTTTTGCGTCGCTTGCGGATTTTTGGAGGAATCAAATCACGCATCAAATCGAGTTTTCCAAAGCACAGGATTCGATCGTCGATTGACAGTTGACGACTTTTCCTTGGGTTCGGAATGACCTTTGTTCCTTGCGTCAACGTTAGTACGTTGATGTCTTTTTCTTCAAAGCCGACTTCGTCTAATTGTTTTCCCACATATTGCGATCCTTCGGGAATGTACAACTCGGCCACACCATATCCGCGACTGACGGTAAGTCGCTGCCGCAGGTCGATTTCTGGAAAATCGACGCGAGCACTGATGTAATCCACAATCGCGCCTGCGATATCAAGTTGTGTACATTGCTCGATGCCTTCCAAGCCGGGTGAAGAGTTGACTTCCATGATCTGCGGACCGTTTTTTCCTTCCAGCATATCGACACCCGCGACGCGGAGCCCCATGATCTGGGCGGCCCGAACTGCTGTCTCGCGATATTCATCGTTCAACTCAATTGCTTCGGTCAGTCCACCTCGATGTACATTGCTGCGAAACTCCTGGCCCTGAGCGACGCGTCTCATCGCAGCGACAACCTCATCTCCCACGACAAACGCCCGAATATCCTTGCCCTTGCTCTCGGATACGAATTTCTGAATCAAGACGTTTTGTTTTTGACTTTGGAGCAATTCAATAATCGCTTCGGCGGACTTGACGGACTCCGCCAGCAACACCCCGATGCCTTGAGTACCCTCGATCAGCTTGATAATCACCGGCGCACCACCGACGCGCTCAATGGCTGGGAGAATATCTTTTTTTTCCCGTACAAACGTGGTTGCCGGGATGCCAATGTGGTGTCGGCTAAATATTTGCAGGCTGCGAAGTTTGTCTCTCGAGTTGGAGATGCCTGCCGACGAATTGGCGCAGAATACATCCATTTGCTCGAACTGCCGAACAACGGCCGTACCAAAATACGTGATCGACGCTCCAATTCTGGGCAGTACGGCGTCGAATTCAGCGAGCTTTTTCTGGCGGTAGTAGAGGTCAGGATTGCCCTGCTGTAAATCAATCGCCAATTGCTTGGTGTTGATCACCGATACGCGTTGCCCTCGCTGAGTAGCGGCTTCAACCAGTCTCTTGGTGCTGTAGCATTTTGCACTGCACGACAAAATTCCCAATCTCATAAAATCTCCGAGGTAGAACGTGTGTTAATTTTTAAGTTAGGTCGAACGTTTTCGTTTTTTCTTTTTTCGTTTGGGTTTACCACCGTAATACGATCCGCCAGGGTCGACCAGGAAATGTTGCCGTGTGGCTTGGCGACCAAGCAGCATTCGGAAACCCATTTCATCGCGATTCGCGAGGGTCAGTTCGACGGGCCAAATCAGTTCCAGCAACTTCACATTCGTAATAATCACGGGGCGGATAGTCGATTTTCCACTGGAACTCTTGACGGAACGATATTCCAGCACTTCAGCTTCTGTCGCGACGATGTTTTTCTGTGAACGTTGGGCCGGATGGATTTTGAAGCGCACCCACTTTTCACCCCGTTTGGAAAATTCGCTGAGATCAAACACGTGAAGCGAAGAGGATCTCGCCCCTGTGTCGACTTTCACTTTGATCCTGCTAACGCCCAAGTCAGGAAGTTTGACCCATTCGCGCCAACCAATGACGGGCAGGTCCTTGATATTTCCAATTCTTTTTGTCACGACACTCCTGTTCGCGGTCGACTCCAACGTAATTTTGTACCAAAAGCCGAAGAAATCCGCTGGAACGTAGGGGAATTGCGACCTAATTGGCCTTTTGATCTAGTTTTTCGCCCAGCCGTTTCAACTCCTTGGCGAGTGTTTCCAAGTCGGCTTTTAATTGTTTTGGAGTAAGGTCAAGCGTTTCGTCAACCATACCAAACGGACTGTAATCGCTGCGAAACTGGCCAACGATTGGACTGGGCGTCAAATCAGCCGAGTTGGCGGCGTTTTTCATGTGATCCGCGGCTGCAATCAGTCTGCGACTCGCGATTACCAGTTCACTTTGTTCGGCAAATTTATTGGCTTTGGATAAGTGGTGGCGGGCGATCGCCAGATTTGCATTTGCGAAGGCTCGATCCAGTTCCTTGGCCGACACGGATTTGTCGCCGTCTAAACGAACGGCAATTTCGCCAAGTTCTGTAATGACCGCTTGGAGTTCTGCCTTGGATTTGTCGCCAGCATTGGCTTTGGCGAGTTTCAACCAGGTTATCGCTTCAGCGATTTGCGCCTGAGCCGCTCTCAATTCCCTTTTTCGGTAATGGATTCGCGCCTCACTTAGTGCTTCAGACATATTGAACCGGTTGGGATACCAGAATTCTCTTCCCATAAAGAACCAAACCGTTGGCATGTCAGCGACTGGAACGTCCGACAGCTCGGAATCACGCTGCGCAGGGTCAGCACGGTCTTGTACTTCGCCAGTTTCGGTGGGTGAAGGCTGTTTTTCTGGCGATTGTGCAAACGTTGGGACCGTGATTAACAATTTAATCAGGAGCATCGCAGTAATGGCGACTGTCTTTTGCACGACTTTTTCCTTTGAATGAATTATCAGTCAGTACGACGCAATGTGTACAACCAATCCACTTATATGCAATTGGTGTGCCATTCTGTATTATCACAAAATCAGCGATTTCGGTATGGCGAAATGGATTGCTTGAGAAAAGTTGCCTTCATATTGGCTAATAAGTAACCGGCCTGGTCAATTCCTGTTCAGGCTTTCCGTTACTCAACGATTCGCCGGATGCCGATCCCGAGCTTGTTGACTTTGCTGCGAACCGTTGTGCGGGTGATCCCCAGGCGTTTAGCGGCTTCTGTTTGATTGCCAC
>CAMYNE010000010.1 GCA_947259675.1 uncultured Pirellulaceae bacterium | reverse complement strand
CATACTGGGTAATCTCTACGATCGTCTTGGGTTTGGTTATCTCTCTGATTACCCGGAATCAATTCGAACCAATGTACGCGACTGGATATATTTTCGTCTGGAAGGCGTGCCGATGTTTGATCCATGGCCAAATTTTAATTTTGCCGACAGCTTTTTGGTCTGCGGAGCCGTCATGTTGTTTGTTCACGCACTGTTTTTCAGTGAGAGCCCGAAACCAGATTCTCAGGAAACCAACGATGAGTGATTCCGACATCCTTCACCGGTTGGAGTTGGCAAAGCGAATTGCGGTAGAAGCGGGAGAAATCACGCTCAAGTATTTTCAAACTGACGACTTTGAAGTTCAGCGAAAAGGCGACGGGTCTCCATTGACCATTGCCGATCAGGAATCGGAGCGACATCTTCGAGCGGAAATTGCAAAACAATTTCCCAGCGATGCGATCGTGGGTGAAGAATTCGGAACAACCGACGGTGATTCTGGCTTTCAATGGATTCTTGATCCGATTGACGGGACGAAGTCGTTTATCAGCGGAGTCCCATTGTACGGAACGATGGTGGGCGTCTCTGTTGACGAACGGGCGATCATTGGTTCATGTTATTTTCCAGGGCTCGACGAAGGAATTTTTGCGTCGCGAGGCGGAGGGGCCTGGGCTTTCAAGCGAGGTGAAAAACCGACGCAAGCCAATGTTTCCACCAAGCGCGATTTGTCGGACTGTGTCCTCGTTACCTCGGAAGTGGAAACTTTCAACGAAAGAGGCGCGGGCGAAACTTACAAACGGCTGGTCGAGAGCGTTTATTTTGCGAGAACCTGGGGAGACGTTTACGGTTACCTGCTGGTGGCGACTGGACGAGTCGAAATAATGATCGACCCAATTCTCAATATTTGGGATGCGGCTGCCGTGCAACCGATTATCGAAGAGGCCGGGGGCAAGTTCACTGATTGGTCAGGAAAGGAACGAATCGATGCGGGTGAGGCCATCGGCTCCAACGGCCTCGTCCATCCGGCGATTCTAGAATTGACGCGCGAACTAGCAGGCAAGTTCGAGGCTGTTTAATTAGTTCCCGGACACCTTAGTCACTTGAAGTCGAGGGATAGAATTGTCGACGCGCGATGATTGGCGGGTCCGCTTCATTGAAATTCAACCCTCTTTGTACGGGTTCACCCGGCTGGCGATAGCCGACACCGTAAACGCACGCGAACTGCCGGCTTTCACCCAGGCAACCGTAAGGATCTTTGCCGCAACCAAAAAAATCACCACAGCATCCATTATCTCGCCGGGTATAGTTGATCAATCTGAAGTCTTCGAACCGATCGAAGCAATCCAAGAGCTTCGTTTTTTGGCATCCGGCATTTCTTCGGCGACTGCAATCGGGAAATAGTTCATCAAGTTTTGCTGAGAACGGTCGGGGCCAATAAATCGAGAATTTTGATTTTTGGCAACTACAACATTGTTTGTTGCAGCGGCAGCCTCCTTGTTCGGTGTCCATGTAGGGTCGACCCAGGAAACCCGGAAGTGGATGCCGTGTAAGTGGCATCGTCTGGACCGGCCTCACACATGGATTACACGGCTTTCTGGGATCGACAGGATAAGGATCGCAGTTTCGAAAAATCTCAGAATTCGTGATCGGCGGCGACTCGATTGCTTTGTTTTTATCAATTGCAAGGTCCGATGCCCGACTTGCGGCTCTCCGAAAATCCGGAACATCAGCAATGACGGCTGGATCTGGATTATCGATTTGGTGAATACTGGAAGACTGTGGCTCCAATCGACTAGGCGCGGACGGCAAATTTGGAGACTGACTCGTCGTCAGTTCGTAACCCGCTTCCGCGTGAGAGACTTGAGAGAGGGCCGTCTGTGACGCCGCCGTTGCTTCAACCGCGCTGGTTGGTTTGAGATCGTCATTTACCCACGGGTTTCTAATCCATGATTCCTGGGCCGCAGTAGCGGAAGTGACGAAAAAGGCTAAGGTACAAATTGCGATATGGATCGAATTCATATGAACATTTCAACGACGTGAACAGATTTTGTGGAATTTTCCTTAAATCGGTTACGAACAGATTGATACACAAAACCGGAATCCAATATTTGCATTGTGGGAATGATAAGGTTTGTATCGGTTTTTTCGATTTTGTCCAAAAAACGAATCATGCAGTTAAAAGTTGACGGTTATGATAGGACTAAACAGCGTTTGGAATTGGAAAAACACGGCACTTCCATACTCGCCGCTCAATGTTCAATTTTTCAGTCAGCCACTAAATGGGACGATTTCTCGGATGAGTTTTTGGATTTACAAAATTGGTTTAGCCAGGGCCGGAATGATTTGTGGTCTGTTTGGGGCGCTGTTTTTGTCTGGTTGCGAGACGACCGACTATGAACCATTGATCATGAAAACGAAGCTCCGTGAACTGGAGGAGCAAATTGAGACGATTGGCAAACCGGGTTCAGCAGAGATTCCAGCGGATTTGGCTGAGCGAATTGGACAGCTGGAGAACGAGGTATCGAACCTCAAGAAATCAAATCGCGAATTAAAGGACGAGCTCGTCGCTCAGGCAAAAAAAAACGAACAAGAGCTGTTTGCTGAACTTGAGAGTCGAGACGCGTTTGTCGAGAAAAACTCAGCCGGCCTGATCGAGACAATCGATCTTACGGAAATTCGATATGACAATGCATTTCTGCGAAGGCTATCCGACTTAAGAGAATTGAAAAATCTTTCATTGACGGGTTCTACCGCTGACATCCAGACGTTTGAAATTGTTGGCAAGATGGCCAATCTCGAGCGTTTGGATATAGAACGCGCTCCAGCAACTCCCGAAGCGCTTGAACATCTTCAACAGCTTCCGAAGCTAAAGTTCATCTATCTTTTTCGCGCGACCATGTCTGACGAGAGCATGAAAGTGATCTCTGATTTCCCGGCCTTAGAACAGATTCGATGCGGGCAAACACGCGTGAGCGACAAGGGATTGGCTTATTTGGAAAAATTGAAGAGCCTTCGGGCGATTGACCTAAGTGACTGCAATCGGGTGTCGAATTCTGGTCTGGCGGCCTTGGCGAATTTGCCGAACTTAAACTTCGTTAAAGTTTGGGGGCCCCAGATAACCGACGACGGTCTCGAATCAATTGCGAAAATGAAATCTTTAAGAGTGCTCGGCTTGAACGATACCCAAGTTACAGATGAGGGCATCGAAAAAATTTCCAAGCTGAAAAGTCTTGAAGAGATTCACTTGTTTCGAACAGGTGTCGGGGACGACGGACTAAAGGCGCTTGCTGAAATGCCCTCGCTCAGATCTCTCAATCTCCGTGACACCAAGATTTCAGACAATGGTGTTGCTTATTTAACGAAACTCAAAATGCTCACCAAACTTGATTTGAGCGAAACCAACTCACCAGGCGTCACCGATGCGTCGCGTGCCCATTTTGAGCAGATGAAAAACCTAACTCAGCTGAATCTTTGGAGCACCCAAGTCTCCGACGAATCCGTCAAAGGAATTGTCGAACTGGACAAGATCACCTGGTTGAACCTCGACAAGACGAAAGTGACGGATGAAGGAATCAAGTTGCTCAAAGAGATGCCACAGCTTGAGTGGCTGCACATTGGTTCGAACGAGGTAACGGACGAGGCCGTTCCAACGCTTGTCGGGCTCAGTCAGTTGAAGTACTTGAATGTTTCATTCACGAAGATTTCCGATGACGGTTTTTTTGAACTAGATGATCAGCTCATATCGCAAGGTTGCGAAGTTATTGGCCCCTAGTTTCGGTTATGGTATTTCGCTGGGCGAAATAGCATTCTTAAAAACAGTGAGCTGGCGAGTCCTTACAACCCTCTGATTTGTTTCAGCGGGGAGTGGGAATGAATTCACAGCCTCTCCCGAAAACACGTAGATCAGCCTTTCCCAGACTGACGTGAGTCTGGGGCAGACTCGGTACGATTGCCGTTCGATTCACATCAAGGCGTGAACACAAACAGCTTGGTCAGATCTCGCCCTTTTCGATGCCAAAATACGTAAGAACTCTGTCAAACAAATCCGTGTCCTTCAACCTCTTGGAATTGAGAATGGAATCGGCAGATGTAATAACAATGCCTTGTTGATCATTTGGGTCGGGTAACGCACCGTGAGAGCCCTTGATTAGAGTCGCGTCCAGTGGCACGCTCATGGTTGACATTTCCAAGCACAATTCGACAGGGTCGTACCCTGGTTTCCGGTGAATGTCGACCGTGCGCGCGAAATCAGGTGCCATCATATCATCTAGCCACCAGTAATAAGCTTGCCAGCTATTCGAGCTCGAAATGATCACGACATCGCCACTACGCGGGTGGTCGATTCCGAACTGAACTTGTTCGCTACGGTTCAAAACGTGTTGGATTCCGCTTTCATCCGCCATGATCGACTTTACTTGCTGAACGATTGTGGGATCGGAATTCTTCACAAAGACGTGTGAAAACTGGTGATCGACGAGCGCCCAGGCAGCACTTTTTTCAAAATCGATTAGCTCCTTGCCCTTAACGATCCGCACCTGCAACAGACCCTTCTGACGTAACAGCCGGTTCGGATACGTCGCGTGGTCTACCGCAGTAATCACGTACTCACTTGCAATCAGCCAAACGACATCTAAACCGTATGCCGAGTTCATTTGACTGACGAGTTTTCCAATTAAGTCATCAAGATCGGCGACGGCTTCATTCGCTTGCTGGCTGTCAGGCCCGAATTTCTGCGCGGCATAGTCCAAATGTGGAATGTAGACGTAGAAAAAGTCAGGTTTGAATTTTTGTGCCGCGTGAACTGCCGAGTTTGCGATCCATTCCGAAGATCGGATATTGGCCAGCGGGCCCCAGAAATGTTTTAAGGGGAAGTGGTCCAGCTTTTCCAATAACTCACCATAAAACTCTTGCGGTTTTGTATAGCACCACAAATCTTCGCTGCCGTCTGGTTGGTGAATTGGAGCCGGCATGCAAACGTAATCAGCGCCGCAACCCTTACTTAACATCGGAAACCAGGCGGCAGTCTTGAGTGAGGGATTGTTTTGTTTGAGCACATCCCACAACTGAGGCTGTTCGATGACCTCGTTCCAGGCCGTCCACATCTCGACCTGGTTCTTCTTGTCCCCGTCGGCATCGCGCCAAAAAAAGCCGTTCGCGACAACGCCATGCTTGTTTGGCAGTTTGCCCGTCAACATGTTCGACTGACTCGGCCAGGTCACGCTGGGAAACGAATGAGCGAGGCTGGCCCATTCGCCTTTTTCGACCAGTGATTTCAGATTGGGCATCAACCACAGGTCTTTATCGCGGAGGCCGGGGATCGTCAAAAAAATCAGGGGCTTTGGCATTGTCGTTGTCAGTCCTTCGGGCGGTCTTCATGATTCGTTGAAGAGTTTTTTATCAGTTCAGCATCCATTCATAAGGAGTGCCACACAGTAACTTTTCTATTGTCTCAAAATTGCTCAAGGAGTGTCGGGTCGACTCTTTGTTGATTCGATGAGTGATGCACTGAGGATTTTGTTGTGGACGGATTTCAAGAAACTGGGTGATCTTGTTGTATCCAACCGATGCGTCATCTTGAAAGTCTTCTTCGTAGTTCAGGAACAGATAAGTTGTGGATTCCAAGGCCTGGACAATTTCTTCGTACGTTGAATCAAGAAATCGAAAGCACTCCAAAATCGTTCGGTTTTCTCCACCCAGACTTACCAGCTGCGGGTCGAGAAGCACGGCAGTAAATTCCGGTTCCGGCTGCGAATTGGCAAAGTGCCACCGTTGACTTGCCTGACCCCGCGCGACGGAAATCGCTTGCCGCAAATAGTTCTTGCGTTTGAGAACAATGAAATGGCTGAAGTTTCGTTTCTTTAGCCGGTAAATGAATTCCGGGAGCGGAAGGTTTAGCCCGTTCGAATCGAGATGCTGAAACTTTGCTTCAAAGCCAACAATTGGATGTCGCGAATGGGAAATCGATTCGTCAAAAGAGGCCCATGGATTTTCGACTTGATCTTGAGATTCGTGAAGGTCATGAAAGAGCTCACCCTTCCAATCAACATCAGGGTGACTGCCGACCATGTTCGCGATCAACTTACTTCCGCAACGGCCAAAGTGAAAACAGCACACCCGTTTTTGAGCTTTAGGTTTTTTTTGGAAAATGGACCGCCACATGTTCGACCTTTTTGGACCTGAATTTCGTGAGAAATCAGATAATCAATATTCGTCGCTATTTCGTGAGAATCCCGATGACGGGGCTCCTTATTCCAACGCGGAACGCGCGTCTTCAATCATTGGACTCAGGAACTTGAAAGATTCTCGAACAATTTCCGCAGCGTTATGACTGTGGCGGCTGAGTTCGACATTCAAGGTGCCTTGATAGTCGTTTTCGAGCAGGGCTTCGATGACGGGCGGAAAGTGGATTTGCCCCTCACCGAACATCAGATGTTCATGAAGTCCAGCGCACATGTCTTCTATGTGGACGTTGATTACACGATCGATCCAGCGCTCAATGTAGCCTACGATCGGGACTTCGCTCAGGCAAAACAAATGTCCAATATCCATCGTCATCTTGAGTCGATGCGAGTCGATTAAGTGAAGCAATCTCTCAAATCGGCCCGTGGTGTCAATTAACATTCCGGGTTCCGGTTCGAAACCGATATAAACTGCACGTTCTTCGGCATACTTCAATACCGGTTCGAGGTTTTTGGCAAGTCGATCAAGTGCTCGCTGAAACGACTGGAACTCGGGCTTTTTTCCTGACCAGATGGAAACACAATCGCTTTCCAGGAAAACTGCGGTGTCGATGCAATACTTCAAATAGTCGACGCGAAGCTCAACGTTGGCATCGTCGTCATCCATCAGCGTGGGCCAATGTTTGCGAAACGGATCGAGCAGGAATCTGGCTCCGGTTTCAATGACGTTGGAAAACCCATTATCTTTCAGAAACTGTTTGATTTCCTTCAATTGTTCAAACCTCCGCTCGTCATTGGGGTTCAACCAATTATGGTCGATCGTGATTGCGACGCTTTTGAATCCAGTATCGGCAAGCAGTTGAAGTGCGTCGAGCGGAGCGTGGTGAGCCAATCCGTTTGTATTGTAGCCAAGAATCATTTACGCAGTTGTTTCGTGAGGTGACCAGAGTACGTTATCATGATCCAATTGGTCCAAAAATCAATCGGTACACGGCTTAAGTCGATGCGGTCTTCCACCCCAGAATGATGGATGGAACCAAGAGACAGGCAACCACAAGCGCATAGATTACTTGACCGGGCGCGGCAAGATAACAGATTGAGGCGTCCAAAACGATCAGACTTCGCAAAACCGAAACGACAGCCAGTTGAATGTCTTTGGGCCGACCCGTTACAACAGCAGTCATCGTTTTGCGAACGATTGGAATTGAAACAAGCAATATCAGAACCGGATACAGCATTTCAAGCCGGTCTGGGAAATCTACGTTCGGTATAAAGGGAAGTATCGCCAGCCCAACGATTCCCAATAGCAACACTGTTCCACTTGGTACCAATGACCACGGCGCATTATGTTTTGTTTCATGACGAGCAAACCAGGTGACTCCAGCGATCAGAACGCAAATGCTCATCGCCACCCAAATTACCGGAATCGAAAATCCGTACAGCCAGTCTGCCCCTCCTGCAGTCCAAATGGTGCTCGCACCCAGCAGGACGTTAAAAGCTCGACAGAGCCCCATCAACACTGGCGCGGCCATTGTTTTCTTTAATTGCGAGTCATAAAGAAAGATGCATATCGCCAGCAGCAAAGCGATGACACCTGGTCTCCAGATGATTATTTTTGGCTCTTGGTCTATGCGAATGAATAATCCGGCTAGCGTGGCCAGTACAACGCCTGCCAACAAGAGTCCAAAACCGGTTCGCTTTGCCACCACGACTGAAATTGCTCCTGCAGGAAGCGGGCGGCTCGGGCGCTGCTCCCGGTCAATCTCGACGTCATATACGTCATTGAGCACCATTCCGGCGGTGTATAACGATGCTGATGCAAACAACAACAAAACTAACGGCAATGATGGCGACCAACCACCATTGGCCAACAAAAATGCCATCAGGATATTGGACAGGGCGGTCGGAAGATTAGCGATGCGAAATAACTGCAGCCATGCCAACAAGCTGTTTCGGGTCGAATTCTCACTCAACTGTTCGCTACACATCGCCGTTTTCACCAAGTCGTAACAGTATCCAATGGCCCGAGTGTAGCCAATTTCTACTGGCAAGCTATGAACTGAACGGCATGGAAGCGTTTTGAGCGACCAGATGCTAGCCAATTCCGAATTAATCCAGGCATAAAAAAAACCCGACCGTTTGATTTCAAACAAGTCGGGTTACCCCCCCTGGGATATCGCATATTCGCAACATCCTGTTGATGTCTCAACAGACCAAAGTATCGACCATAAATCAGCAGGTCTTTGGTAAAAGTTAACAACTTTTCAGTCTCGCCCGCCCAGGTAACTAATTCCGCCTATTTGGGGTGCAAGAAAAACAAAGTCTGTACCGGAGGTCGAAAGTTTACCGAATAAATAGAAAAAGACTTGTCTTGTCGCGCACGGACTGCGCGATCCGGATGAACTCCAGGTCCAAAGGGAAAAAAAACGTGAATCGATCTTCGAGTTGGCTTGCCGTTTTGCCTTCGTTGCTGATTCCGATTTGCCTGGGGCTGATGATGTACCTGGGTCTTTCGGTCATGTTGGAACGGGGAGTTATCGACGACGAAACCGTCGTACGTTACTTGACCGGCCATCCCGTATCAAAAGCGACATTGATCCTGTTTTTTGTTGGTGTCGGTTCGCTGGCGTTAATCGCAACCAACGTTTTCACACAATTTGCGCACGCCCACTCGATTCGCTTGGAGAGCCAGGCAGACGACGATTCAATTCAAGAAAAATCGGATGTCGATCTTGCGGTTGACTTGGGCCAGCAATTGGTCGACATGCCGAAAAAATATCGTGACCACTATTTGTGGCGTCGACTTCACGAGGCCTTGCATTTCGTTCATCGAAACGGATCGAGTGCAGGGCTAGAAGACGAATCCAAGTATCTTTCGGAATTGGATGTCGATCGGCAGCACCAACGATATTCGTTGGTACGAATTTTGATCTGGGCAACTCCGATGCTGGGATTTCTCGGGACAGTTTTGGGTATTTCTCAAGCACTGGGTGGTATCGATGTTGGGCCGGACAATAACTTTCAGCAAATGATGGGCGGGTTGAGAGCAAGTCTTTACATTGCTTTTGACACGACTGCCCTGGCCTTGACACTTTCGATTGTGTTGATGTTTGGCCAGTTTTTGATTGATCGTTTTGAGTCGCAATTATTGGCGCTGGTTGATTATTTAACCCGAAGTGAACTTTCATCGCATTTTGCGATGTCCATAGAAACCGAAACGACGGCGATCGACGCTCTACAGGAAAACATGTTAGCGTCCACAGAAAAAGTCGTCGAAAAACAGGCCGAGCTCTGGCGAAAAACGATTGGTACTGCAGAAGTTGCCTGGATTGACTCAATCGCCGGTGTGAGTGATCAGGTTCAGCAGAGTCTGACGACAGCACTTGGAAATGCTGTCAACAACTTGGGCACTTGTCTTGATCAGTCGATCCAGCGCGCCGACAAGTCGATGTCTCACCGTTGGCAGCAGTGGCAAGTCATGTTGTCGGAAAATACGCGTGACGTCAGGCAACAGCAAAAAGATCTATTGCTACAGACTCAGTTCATTAAGGAAATCGTGGATCGAATTGAAATGGTCCAACCAATCGGCGTTTCCACGAAGTCCGTCGTCGATAACGTCGTCATTGAGGATGTGAATCCCGATTTGAAACAAGCGAGCTTTGATTTGACTGCGCCAATCGACATTGAGCCAGAACCGACCGTTGAGGCGAAGTTAACCGAATCAGACGAGATTGAATCGTTGAGCGAGAGTGATCGGACGGATACCGGACACAAAAGGATACCATTAGTACCGGAAGTGATCATGCAAGTTACGGATGAAACGCCGGCTTTAAGCGTCTTCAACCCGAAAAAGGAAACGGATGAGTCAAATGACTCACCCGACGAATTAGCTGGTTTACCACGCTACCTTGTCGCCGAACAAAAGGCCGGCGTTGAGACGAAAGATCCATTCCCAATTCAAGTCGATGATCAGGCGAAAAAGGCTGCATGAGGCGTTCTCGAAGAAATCGCGAGCAACTCACCGTTTCGTTGTTCCCTTTCCTGGCAGTTCTTATCTGCACGCTGGGCGTACTGGTGATCATGCTGGTCATGGCAGCCAAAGATGCTGATATCGAGGCACGAAAGGTGCGTGAAGACGATCAAGAGAAACAGCTTGCCAAAATCGCTGCGCTCGAATTGGAGCTGAATACAAAGCTCGTTCAAGTCGAAGGGTTAGGGTTGATTCGGCCTCAAGCGACAAAACGACTGGAGCAAATCCGAAATCATCGTGGCTATCTTGAAAACGAAATCCGAAAACTGGATCAGCAGGCGATTCAGTTGGCGGCTCAACTGCAACAGGTTAATCAAAAGGCGGAACAACCTCGCGAATCAATCGCCTATGATCGCGAAATTGATTTGTTGAAATCGCAAATCGAGGAAGCCCGCAAACAACTCAACGGCGTTCGACAAGCCGCGGCCGAATTTCAACCGGTAGCCTATTCAATTGTGCCACAGCCGGGGCCGGGCGGAACCAATCGACGACCGATCTATCTGGAGTGCACGGGCAAAGGGGTTGTCATTCAACCGCTGGGAGTGACGCTGAAGTCGTCCAGCTTTGTTGAGCCAGTCGAGCCGGGAAATCCGCTCGATGTGGCTCTCTTGGTTATTCGGGAATACTGGAAAAAGTACGATTTGGCTGGCGATGCAGGGAATCCCTACCCCTTGCTTGTGATACGTCCTAGCGGCGCGCAGTCTTATGTCGTCGCGCGCCGAGCCATGAAGAGTTGGGATGACGAGTTCGGATATGAAATTGTTGAAGAGGAAAAGATACTGGATTTTGGCAAAGTCGATGAGCAGTTGAAAGCTGATGTTGAGTCGGCGATCGCTGAGGCACAACGCCGGCAATCGCTTAGGGCCGTAGCAGCCATGGAACGCCGAGCTCTCCTGCGAGAATCGATGAATCGTGGTTCCGGGCATCGACCCGGTCTCGTCGCATCAGGACCGCTCGGAGGATTCGTGTCGGAAGGTGGTCAAACTACTGACACTCAATTCGCCAACGAAAATCAACCCTCTCGTTCAGCAACCAAGTCTCGACCAAACAACAGACCTCCTTTCAAATCGGCGCTGGATCTTTACCGCGACTCAAGTCGTTCCTCACCAGCCGTAGCTGCCAAACAAGACAACTCCAATCCTCAAGCAAATTCTCAAGGCCAAGGGAATGTGCCTGGCTCCGAGGGACAGCAAGGCAATTCCAAGATCTCAAGTCGAAAGCAGAGTATTGCGACCGAGCGTGGGCAAGGCTGGGCGCTGCCAAGTCAAACGCCGGGAGCGACAGGTTACTTGAGACCTGTTCGTATCATCTGTGCCGCCCATCAACTTGGAGTTCGTACAGCGCCGGATAGCCTGATTACGATCCCAATTAATGACTCCATCGAGAATGCGATCGAAGACCTGATCGAAGTCGTTTGGCAACTGATTGAGGGGTGGGGGAGCGCCGGAGACAACGGTTACTGGAAGCCCGAATTGCGAATTACCGTACAGCCGGGTGGTCGTCACCAATTTGAACAGCTGAAGACTCTTTTGCGCCAGAGCGGACTTGAAATAAAGGAGTTCGCGGAATGAGCATCAGGGAAATCACGACAGGCCAGGATTCGTTTCTAGATATCATTGCCAACCTGGTTGGAGTTCTGATTATTCTGGTCGTGATCGTCGGCGCACACGCGAAACAAAGTTGGGTTAAGGTTTCTGATGACTCTGCCCTCACGTCTCAAATCGAAAAAATGGTTTCCGACGTCCAGGACTTTGAGACAACCGTTACCAAATTAACCGCAGACAACCATCTTCTGGAATCGACGATCGCGAACGAAGCAATGATTGGAAATTCTCTTGAGCAGAAACGGCATCGAATGCTGGTTCAGATTCAAAGAGTTAAAGCTGAACTTGAGAGGCGTCGAATGCTACTTGACGAACATAATCGAACTATTTTTGACCGGAATGTGAAAAAGGCGTCACTGGAATCTCAACTCCAGGAATTCCAACGCGCGGCTCAAGCGGCTATGACGATCGTTAAACCAAAAAACGAAGTCATCGAACACTATCCCACGCCGATCGCAAAAACAGTCTTCTCCGATGAAGTTCATTTTCGTTTATCCAATGGCAGGATCACCTATGTTCCTATGGACGAATTGATCGAGTTGATGAAATCCGAATGGAAAATTAAGGCCGAGAAACTAAAACAGTCGCCGACAACGTTAGAAACAGTTGGGCCAATTTCTGGATTTAGAATGCAATACGAATTGGAGTCGGTCGTAGTAAAACGAGCGTCTGATTTTGGTGAACTTGCTCACCAAGTCGTTCGCTTGAGCAGATTTGTGATGGTTCCAATCCATCGGGAATCGGGTGAATCAATTGAACAGGCCATCCAACCGAATTCAGAGTTTCGCGTTATTGTCGATGCCAGGCCGGCTAACAAAACGACCGTGTCAATCTGGGTATACCCGGACAGTTTTGCCGAATTCAACGAACTGAAAACTTGGCTTCGCGAACGCGGCTATCAAACGGCAAGTTGGCCATTATCTCGTGGAAAACTTATCTCTGGCGGGCCGAATGGATTTAGAACCTCTGCCCATTGAGGCGTCGAACCAATCGGATTTTTGGTTGATTGCAACTGAAATTAACCGACGTTGAATGGTCTTTTCTTTTTGGATTCCAGCACGAAATCCACTAAAATAAATGTACCGATCTAACGATTTGTGAGGATCTAGTCCCTCGCTCTATCATCGTCTTTTTAATCACAATCGATCATGGCAAGGAAAAATCCTAAGCGGAATATTTCGCGTATTGAGACCTACAGCCCGGCCGGAAAAATGTATGGCGGCTGGGAAGTGCGCATGCAGCGCAGGGGCAAGAAGACGGAAAAGTTTTTTTCCGACAATGGTTTTGGTGGCAAACGTAATGCGCTCAAGGCAGCCCAGGGGTTTCGTGACGGTCTGGAAGAGAAATCTCGCAAATACACGGTCAAAGAACTGGCAAGTCGACCTTCCAAGCGAAACAAGTCTGGAGTGGTTGGCGTCCGCTTGCACCATCAAAAGGATGCCCGCGGTGACTTCATCTACTACTACTGGTACTGGGTCGCCCAATGGACCGATGGCCACGGCCGAAGAAGAACAAAATCTTTTTCCTGCCACACGTATGGCGACGAAGAAGCCTACCGTCTCGCCTGCGAAGCACGAAAAAAGGGTGTCCATCAGGCAAAACGATAATTCAAATGGAAGCCACAGAACGACAAGTTAAGAAATTTCAAACTCGATCGCGGCCAAGGTCGACTGCGCCTGATCGGCCTACCACTCAATCGTAACCGATTCGCCCGTTTTGACGCCGAGCATTTCACTCAAACTGATCCCGACGATTTCGATTTCAACAAATCCGCTGCTGCCAAAAGAAGCGACCATCGTCGCTGGCGGTTGTTCATGATCTGCGGGAAACAAGCCAACGGTCTCGTGATCGCCGAATTTTATCGTAAGTGATTCGTCCCGCGGCGCATTGGCGACTTGTTCATTGGAAATGTCTGAGATGAGCCTTCCAGATTCGTCAATTGAACTGACCTGACCTTGGATCTGATGTGCCAACGCTGTGCTCCCATCTCGCTCACTGTTCTTCTTGGCCGTATCTTATCGGCTGGGCAAACAAAAGAAAATACGGGCCTTTAAAGGATGACGTTTTTACAATTCAAACAAAAGAGTTTCCCCATTTTTGAAATTCGAAAAAGGGTGCAACTCGGTAATCTCGCTACGGCAAGGCAAGAAACCCCCGCGTTCACGCGGTGGGAGATTCATCTTCAACCTAGTTTGTGAGCGCTAGAAACAAGTAGAAGCCCCCGCATTCATGCGGCGGGAGCATCACCCCAAACCTATCTCGAACGCAACGACAGGCAAAAAGTGAGGCTCCCCCCACGTGAACGTGGGGGTGTCCTAAGAGTGGTTCTGCATGAGTTGCCATAATCTAGGTTGGTAGTGACGTTCCCACCGCGTAAACGCGGGGGCGTCTTCCGAGATCACCGAGTTGCACCCATTAAAAAAACAATTATCAACCGGAATTATCAATGATTTCCACGATTTTCGTGCGAACAGTATTCGGATTGATGTTTGGATTGAGTTTTTTTGCTTTGCCGATCAAAGCTCCGATGGCCTTGTGATTTCCGGCCTTGTATTGTTCGATGACGGCCCGGTTTTCAACCATTAACTGTAGGCAGATCGCTTGCGTCTCTTCATCGTTGACATGCTCGATCCCCAAAGCGCGGACCGCATCGGCTGCTTTTGTTTTTGAAGAGATCATGGTGGCAAAAACTTCTTTCGCGCGAGAAGAACTCAAGTGAGAAGACTTGATCATCTCTAACAATTCGACCAGCCACTCTTCTGGGATCGGAAATTGCTTAATGGAAACCTCATTTTCGTTAAGGAATCGTAAGACTTCCTGTGTTACCCAATTGCCCGCAAGTTTGCCGTCACCACATCCTTGGGCCACAATTTCGAAATACTCGACCACTTCCCTGCCCTGATTCACGATTACATCTGCATCATAGGCGGGGATTTCGTATTGGGTTTCGATTCGCTTGCGAATGGCATTCGGCAAATC
>CAMYNE010000009.1 GCA_947259675.1 uncultured Pirellulaceae bacterium | reverse complement strand
TGGAATGCGGCATGCGGAATGCGGAATGGGGAATTGGGAGTGCGGAATGGGGATGTAAAAGGGTTTGCGGAACTACGAACAAGTACGTGAACGCCTGTTTTAAAAATGCTCCAAACTACTCACCGTTTGTTTCCGGTGTCTTCTCAACTTTTTCTTCAACCTTTGGTTTGAAGATCACGTAGACCTTGGTCCCGGGTGTCGGAATTGTTTCGGGATTCGCCTCGTAAAGCAATTCACCGGCGGCTTGGCTGCTTTCGATGGGCAGGTCCATTGTGGCGGTTGAAAAATTGGAAAGACAGACAAGTTCACCACCGTCACCGTAGTAAAAGGTTTGACCGCTTTCTTCGTCCGTCTCCAAAACGCTACCGCCAAAAACCCAATCGAGTTCGAGCGGTTTCTTGGTCCTGAAGTTGCGAATCATCTCCTGAGCTTTTTTGACAACGATTTTGTCGTTGTTTTCATCTTTCCACATCACGTCAATTTGAATCACCGGGCCTGTTGCCGCTTGGTAGTCCGGATGCCATTGAACCGGTTTACCCGGGTTAACGCCAATGCTCAGCAAAGCCCCATGGATTTGGAACGAACGTGAATTAACGGCGACCACCGACTCGTGTTCTTTCGTGCCAAATGGGCAAACGAACATTTCCAAACCTCCCCGGTCCAGACAAATTTGCCCTGCCACGATCACTTGCTTCGCTTTGAAATCGACCCAAACTTCGGATGTGTCGTCCTCCGCGAGCTTCATCCTTGTCCAGGTTTTGGGGATATCGATCGTCTGCGTTTCTACGTAAACGGGTTCCGGATCCGGTTCCTCTTCCGTCGGCACAGGGATGTCGCGAAGCGGACTTTCAACGATGACTTGCTCTTGAACAGGATTACGTTCGGGTGGATCCGGCGGGCCAACTTCGCGAACATCGACTTGTTCGTTTTTCGAAAATTCTTGTTTCGGAGTTTCCTGTTTCGCCGCTTCTTGAATAGCAGGTGCTTGTTGTGCAATTTCCGGAGTTTCTTGTTTCGCAACGGGAATTTTATCTACATCAATTTGGGTTTTCTCAGCGATCGTTGATTCAAGTTCATCCTGCGGGCTTTCCACTCTCTGCGCGGTCTTTTGATCGTTGGGTTCAACGATTTTGGTTGCCTTGGTCTCTTCCAGGCCGCATCCAGCAAGCGCAATGACTGGCAAAATGAGCAGCGGAATCAAAAGACGGTATCGCATCACGGTTCTCCAGATAAGATGGGCTCCTTGTAAGGATACGCCCGATGGCTGAGACGATCAACGGCGGCCCGACAACTGCGAATGCCGCAGGGCCGTCGTTTTTTGATTGGAAGCTGATAAAATATGAGTTTCCAAGCATAACACGATCGACCGATACGACTAAATGACAACGAAGCTGAAAATAAAACACGAAGAAACGGACATTGCCAGTAATGGGCAGCAATCCAATGCTTCAGAACAAAGTTCAAAAGTCGATTCAGTAACGGCGAAGGCTTCGCACGAGTCCTGGAAACGGTTGCAAAAAAGATTAACAAAACCCTCTGCTGTAACCCAAGTCAACCGATTGTTAGGAAATGGAGAGAAGTCCCCGCTAAGTTGGCTGATACCGGGAGTGTTGCGAGACACCGAAGGCTTTGCTCAAATTCAGGCGTGGCACGCCGCAACTTTGACTGGAAAGAAAGCGAAGTCTTCTACGCGGGCTATTTGCGATTCGGTCAATCAAATTAATGCGTCGGCGTTGAATTACGAGTCGGCGTTTACGGCGCTCGGCGCTGCTAATGCGATTCGAATGTGTGCGGGGCAACTGGATGAGTCGACTTGGCAGCAACTGTTTGACGATCTGATTTGCATCATCGAATCGGTCAATCTAGAACTCAGCCAAGATCTGTGGTTGTTTCAGCTGTGCTCGGTTGAGTTGCCGTTGGTTTTCGCATTTCAAGCACAGGACATCGTCAAGCCGAAAAAAATCGGCAAAGCGGCGATCAAGAAAATGGAGTCCATCATTGCCGATACCCTGGATGGCGATGGATGGCCGAAGTTCGAGCTCCTGCCAATATTCGGTCCACTCGTCGCCAGTTGGACGCGAACAAACGCGATTGCAAAGGACCTCGGACTAAAAATATCAACGGCACCCGCTTATCAATTGGAATGGGCGGTGAGGCAGATTATTCGGTTGGCGCGACCTGACGGCACGTTGATGGGAAGTATGCACGAATCCAATCCGGTCACCGCCCCGTGTTTGGCCACGATGCTCAAAATGTCCGCCGATCCGTTTGATCGCAAAATCGCGAAGGCCTGTTTTCCTTTTGGGAGCAAACCGGCAAAGCAGCGCGAAAAACTGGTTGAAGAGAGCAGCCTTTCCGCGTGGGCTGAGGTTGGCGTTTTTCAACGGGAGTGGAAAAGGAAAACACCAAAATGCGCTTTTGCTTTTGGTGATTCAAAATTTTGGTTGGAAATATGTCGGCATACGAGTTTGATTAAAGGCGATTGTACTCCACAAGTTTCGCTGAATGGTTCGCCGCTCACACCGGAAGATGAATTCATCATCGTCTGCGAAAACCAAAGCACCGAAATTGACTATCTCGAATTAGAAGTTGGATTGGGGCATGGAGTCACGTTACAGCGGCAACTTGTGTTTGGCAGAAAAGACCAGTTTCTGATTGCCAGTGACGTGATTCGGTCGGAGCGACCTGCGCGGCTCGATTACCGATGCGAGTTTCCGCTCGGTCCCGGAATCGACGGCATGGCCGAACGGGAGACACGAGAGTTCTATCTTAAGGACAAAAAGATTCGATCGCTTGTTTTGCCGCTGGCGTTGCCCGAGTGGAAGATCGCCAGGACGGATGATTGTTTGGTACACAAGGACCATCGACTGATCCTCAGTCAGGCAATCGATGGCAACGGCCTGTTCGCAGGTTTGTTTTTTGATTTGAATCCCAGGAGGAGCCTGGAACCGAGAACCTGGCGGCCGCTTACAATTGCCGAAAATCTAAAAGTAGTGGATCGAGATGTGGCGGTGGCTTTTCGAATTCAGATAGGCCGGGAGCAGTGGGTGCTTTACCGTTCAGTTGGCCCTGCAGGGAATCGGTCGTTTCTTGGCGAAAACATCAACGACGATTTTTTTGTCGGGCGATTTAAATCGAAAGGAACTGGCAGTGTCTCGGAGCTATTACAAATCGAATGATCGAACGCCTAAGCGAAAACCTGAAACTGATCCAGCAGCGGATCGAGACTTCAGCTCAAAAGTCTGGCCGGGTCGCCGACGATATCAGGCTGGTCGGTGTTACGAAATCTGTTGACGTCGAAGTTACCCGGAGTCTGTTTGAAGCGGGCTGCACAAATTTGGGCGAAAGCCGCCCGCAAGCATTGTGGGACAAGTCAAGTCAATTGGCGGACATCCCGATCACTTGGCATTTGATTGGCCATTTGCAACGAAATAAGGTCAAACGCACGCTTGCTTGTGCAGAATTGATTCACTCGGTCGACAGTCTGCGTTTGATCGACGCCATCGATCAGGCCGCGGAATCACCGGTCAAGATTCTTTTAGAAGTCAACGTCTCGGGTGATGCGGCCAAACACGGCCTTAAGGTATTGGACGTCGAATCAGTGCTTGAACACGTTGTGCAGAAAGCGAACGTTCGCGTCGAAGGCCTGATGTGCATGGCCGGTTTTGAAAGCAACCTCGATCAAGCTCGGCGTGAGTTTGCAGTGTTGCGCACAACTCGCGACAAACATTCAGGTTTCCAGGCGGACAACATTCGGCTCGTCGAACTTTCGATGGGAATGAGCGGCGATTTCGAGGTCGCGATTGAAGAAGGGGCAACGATGGTTCGAGTGGGCACTTCATTGTTTGAGGGAATTGGGTAGAAGTACCCAGTACTCAGTTCATGCTCGCCGGGTGGTTTATCCGTGTGCATCCATTTTTGAGAATTGGCGACAGTGCCAGAAAGACAACGCACACTTTGCCTGAACTTCAGCCCACATCGCGCGCGAATTTGTACCGGCCAAACTAAGAAATTCGGTCTATTTACCTTTTTTCCCTTCGCCGTCTCCTATCGCTTCCTCGTGCATCCACTTCTTAAGTATTGGCGATATGATCAGACAAATTAAGCCGGAGAGAATTGCGGAAATTGCGATCAGCTTAAATACATCACCGTAAACGTTTACCGTTTCGGAGGGCACAGGGATGACCGATTCACCGCCACCTTCCGATACACCCGTGAACTGGGCGATTATCGCTGCCAGGAATTGCGAAAACGCGGTTGCCAGGAACCAGGTTCCCATGACCGTGCTAACCAATCGGGTTGGCGACAATCGGGTGACCATGGACAAACCAACCGGTGACAAACACAGTTCACCCGTTGTTTGGAACAGGTAACCCATCATCAACCAGAACATCGACACCATGCCCTCATCAGTAGCGGACAGAGCACCATTCCAGAAACAGGCGAACCCCAATCCCAGCTGGATCAGTCCCGCAGCGAATTTCACGGGTGTGCTCGGCTCCATGCCACGGTTGCCGAGCCAGCCCCATAATGCCGTGAATATGAGTCCAAAGATAAGGATGAAAATCGGGTTGACACTTTGATAAACGGAAGCCGGTACTTCGGCTCCGCCAAAAGAGATACCCGCGTTTTCTTCCGCGAACGTCCACTTCAATGTTTTCTCTTCCAACGGCAAGTCGTCAAACGTCTTGACATATTCGCGGAGGTAGGTCAAACCGGTCATCGTCAATACGGGCTTTTTGCGAATCGCATCAATTGTTTTTTCTGCATCAATCCGTTTGACGAGCTGAGCGACCCTTTTGTTCAGAGCGAGTTCATCATCCGTGTTGAGAACGGGAGATGCTTTTACGGCTTCCAGAACACGTTGCTCGAGTTGTTCGCTACGCTCGTTGTCTGCTTCCCATTCGGCCATTTTCTCTTCAGGAGTCGTTACTTTTTCCTCACCGTTTTCATCTGTTTCTTCCTCTGCGGGTCGAAACTCTGCCCACACGGCAGCAATTAGTTCGTCTGCGGCCTGATCGACCGCCGCATCGTACTGCACGTTCGTTTCGCGATTTTCGATTTTGTGTCGCTCGACCCGGCGAATCAGCTGCGTCAAACGGTCGGTCATTCCGGGATCACGGTTCTCATAGCCGAGAAATTCTTGAGTGAGTTCAGGCAAGTCCTTCAAATCGTCGTCGTTGCTGTCCAGTTGAATCGATAGGGTTACAGATTCTCCGGCTCGAGAAGCGGTGACTTCATCTTGCTGACCTATCACCCGATCGACGTTTCGGTCGGTGAAGTTGTTGACGCTACTACCGGCCTGTTCAAAGAACGACCAGAATAACATGGAAAAAAATGTCAGGATCATGACCACGAACATCCGTTCTCGTTGCACTTTGCCGAGACTAAAGATCTGACGGCCAAGATACGTTAAGGCGACTAGGCCGGCGAGCATGAGAACGAGTCCGGCAGGCCGACTCATTTCCTTGACGACTGTGCCAACGATTTGCATCAATGGACTGTCGCTGAACTCAAATCTCTTGATCGTCGCATCCGGGATTAACTGGACTCCGCCCTCCTTGCCAAACACTGGTTCAAATCCGGAAACCAGCAACATGAAGATCGGAACACTGATTAGTGCACAAATGTAGACGAGCCATTCCTTAGGGATTCCAAATTTCTTTTGCTGCAATCCTTCAATACTCGGTGGCAATCCTGCGCCACCCGGCAAACCTGCTTTCCCAACAGCCACGATCGATATCACTGCGGCAATCATCAGCACAGCCGCTACGATGTAGAACACCAACGATGTCCAGAATTCGGCTGGATGGAATCTGATCATTGCATAAGCGATTCCACCAGCGCCCAGCAGAATTAACAACTGAGTGAGTAAATTCGAAACCGGACTGATCGACAAATCCCCCTTCTGTTCCCGCTTCCCGAGGGAGACGAAGGCGATAATCCCGGACAAAACCAGAGTCAGGGCGACCAGTATATTCAGATAACCATTCAACTCGCCTAACTGCTCCAGTTGCAGAATGTTGAGCGCCGACAATACGATTCCGACCAACAAAAGAAGTTGGGACAGGATCGTTGGCGCGATAAAGACCGCCAATCCAGTCAACATCCCGACCGTTGCCAGCCCGAAACCCTTATGCCAGCCATACTGCTCGCCGATATAACCACACAACAACGGCGCGATTGCCGCTCCCAGGTTGATGCCGATATAGAAGATCGTAAAACCACCATCGCGTTTAGGACTGCCTTCCGCGTAGAGCGAGCCGACCATCGTCGAAATGTTTGGCTTAAAGAACCCGTTACCGACGATTAGCAGTGCGAGTGCCATAAAAAATGCGTTCTGGTTCTGGACCGTCATGGTCAAGTGTCCTGCCGCCATAAACAGGCCGCCCAGAATCACAGCCCGTCGTGCACCAATCAATCGGTCGGCAATCATGCCACCGAAGAAAGGCGTCATATAAACCAGGGCGGTATACGCACCGTAAATTGTATAAGCGTTGCCGTCCCCATAGCTCATAAAGCCCTTGATCATATAAAAGACCAGCAGGGCGCGCATGCCGTAGTAGGAAAACCGTTCCCAAAGCTCCGCAAAGAACAACGTGAACAAGCCTGTCGGATGTCCAAACATCATTTCTTTTTGCGGCAGATTGAGATCTTTCATTCGTGACTCCTCGGTCCAAAACCGATGGGTTGGCAGGGGAAGGCTAAGGAACTAATCCGTGATCGAAAAAACGGTCGTTAATGCCATTACCAATGACATTCAACTCTCCTGTTAATCCGAGTCGCTAATCGCCCAAGAAGCCCACTAATCTACTAAAAACTCGACTTGGAGCTAGCTGAGTTAGCCTTAAAACCGACCAATAAACAGCTGAAACTACACAATCTGTGGTGTCATTGACGAAAAAGTCGAGCTGCCTCGTACTTCGCCCGTCCGGATCGCGAGGTTTGAACGACAGGCATCTATCAGAAATGGGAAAAAGTCGCGCTGAAGATGCGCAACGATACAAGGTCCGAGTCGGAAGAATCGCTACCGATCAGCCAGCATACGGAACTCTCTGACGTTTTCGCCGGTGTAGATTTGTCGTGGACGGCAGATTCGTTTGTTTTCCGACGAGTGCATTTCTTTCCAGTGGGCGATCCAGCCCGGAAGACGGCCCATCGCGAAGAGCACGGTAAACATTTCAACGGGAATTCCAAGCGCTCGGTAGATGACGCCTGAATAAAAATCCACGTTCGGATAAAGCTTACGTTTCACAAAATATTCATCTTCCAGCGCGACCGTTTCAAGTTGTTTGGCAATATCAAACAACGGATCGTCGATATGAAGTTTCTCTAAGAGCTCATCACAAGCCGCCTTGATGATTTTCGCCCGCGGATCAAAGTTCTTATAGACACGATGACCGAAGCCCATCAGTCGGAACCCACTTTCTTTGTCTTTGGCCATGTCAACATATTTTGTGACATTGCCGCCATCTTCCTGGATTTGTTGCAGCATCGCAACGCAGGCTTCGTTGGCTCCCCCATGAAGCGGCCCCCACAAAGCGCAGATTCCGGCTGAAATCGAGGCAAATAAATTGGCGTCCGAGGATCCCACCATTCGAACCGTTGACGTGCTGCAGTTCTGCTCGTGATCGGCGTGAACGATCAGCAGCATGTTGAGAGCCCTCACAAACGTCTCGTCCATTTCGTACGGTTCGCACGGAACGGAGAACATCATTTGCAAGAAATTTTCGCAATACGACAGATCGTTTTGAGGGTAGACGAACGGTTGACCCATGGATTTTTTGTGGCTATAGGCCGCAATGGTCGGTAGTTTGGCAATCAACCGCTGGATGCAAATTTCCACATCATTGGGGTCATTCGGGTCCAAAGCGTCTTGATAAAAAGTTGACATGGCACCGACGACGCTGGACAGGATCGCCATGGGGTGGGCGTCTCGCGGGAATCCGTTGTAGAACATCCGCATGTCTTCATGCAGCATGGTGTGGCGACGAACGCCGTTGCGGAATTCCTCCAAGTTTTCCGCCGAAGGTAACTCACCGTAGATCAGCAAGTAGCAGACTTCGACGAAATCGCAATTTGCGGCCAAATCCTCGATCGCGTATCCTCGATACCGCAAGATTCCTTTTTCACCATTAAGAAAAGTGATCGCGCTGAGTGCTGAGCCTGTATTGACGTAGCCTTCATCTAGTGTGATGAGCCCTGTGTCTCGACGCAGCCGACTGATATCGAGGCCCTGTTCGTGTTCTGTACCTTCAACGATCGCGAAGTCTATCTCTTTGTCTTCGCATTTCAGTTTTGCGACTTTCGTCATCTGTTTTGATCCTGCGGCTACACTACTCACGGTCTTCTCCAAACAAACGTAACTCTGAATGGCGATTTTAGCTTGATCGTGGCGTTTCCGATACCGTCAGTACGATCGAAAAAGCCGTGAATTCGACAAACGCCGCGCCTGGGAATCGCCAAAAACGCAACACCGGTCAAAGTCCAGCATTGAATCTTCGGATTTGAACAAGTGGCAAGACGAGCTGAATTGACAGACTTAAGAACGAGCTACTCTTTCTGCTGATAGGGCTGGATATACTACTGCTCCAATCCACCAAAATCGAGATGTTCATTTTCGACGTTGTGCCGCGTAGCGGTAGACAGGGCACGAAATGCCTTGGGTAACTTCGTTCAGAACATTACGACATCGAGCCGTCAAGATTTAGTGCCACCGCCGGACTTTAAGCCCAGCCATGTCCGCACACTACCCCTGGGAAGCAACTGCCAAATGCGTTCATGAATGTAGTAAATCAACATTTTGGCGAAAAATTCGATGCCGCCCACTTTCAATGCGCTGCTGATATCGCCGAATACAAAATATGCGATTACCACCGTTGTCGTGGTTGCGACGATTCGCCAAGACATCGTCTTCAACAATGTCCTTACGTGTGATTCGCGATATTTGGGAGCTTCTTTTTTCATGAAGGTCTTGCGAAATGAAGCCAGATGAAATTAGCAAACGTCAGTCAACAAAGTCAGTGTTATTTGCCCAAAGTGTTGGATTGACCCATCTTTTCGGGTTCGGTAGAAACGTCGAAGATTTCGACAGGGATTTCCTTTTTCAATTTTGCAAGGTGCTTTTGAAAGGCCGCATTTCGTTTTTCATCGGCCAACTTTTCCTTGATTTCGCTTTGGGCATCAAGAAAGGACTTCTTGGTCTGTTCGTCCCGGGCAATGACTCGGAGGATGTGGTAACCGTCGCGGGATTCGATGATATCGCTGAGTGTTCCAATCGGCGTCTCAAAAATGGCTTTGTCAATCTCCTTGAGGACCAAGGCTCCCTTGGATGTCCAATCGTGTTGGCCACCTTCATCGGCAAGGTAGCCGTGTGAACTCTGCTTTGCCACGGCGTCGAGCTTTGCACCGTAAACGATCTTGTTGCCCATTTCGACGACCGCATTCCGGGCTTCGTGGCGAGTTGCGAATTTGTCGAAACGGACCATGACTTGTTCCCATTTGGCACGAGGTTTGAGGATGTAATCGGATTCGTGTTCCCGGTAATAATCCAGCATTTCCTGGTGAGATACTTCCGTGTCGACTTTGAGCTGTTGACTGAGAAAAAATCGGACCAGTTGTTCTTTGCTCCAGTTACGACGCAGCTGGCGAAGCGAAGATCCCATTGAACGCAAATGAGCGTCAAACTCGGTTGGTGATTTGACGTTCATCTGTTCCATCATTTTATCCAATGCCTTTTCATCAAACTCAGCGTCGGCTTGTTCCAGGATTTTGTCCAAGTCGGCCTGTTCCGGTAATCCTTGAACCGTTGAAACGTACAACAACCTGGAATCGATGAAGTTGGGCAGGAGGCGTTTGATCAAGGCCGGCCGTTGTTGTTTACGAAACGATTCAGGTGCAGTCGGTGCGTACTTTTGAATGATCTGATTGACCTCGAACAGAATGTCGGCAACAAAGATCGGATCTCCACCGACCAATGCCAGAACGCGACCGGGTTCAAATGTCTCGGGCAATTGTGTTTTGTTGGCATCGTCGAAACCGGGCGTCGTAAAACCGCCAATCTGTTTGTCGCTTTCTAATGTTTTCGTACCTACGGGCGAGTCTGTTGGCGGTTTGGCGGCAGGAGCAGTTTTGGGTTGAACTTTTGACTTTGGTTTTGATGATAATTGTTCGGAATGCAGATCACCGTTTGGAGTGGTTTCTAAGGTGGATGAACGGGGCTGAAAATCATTACTTTCCCCATCAAGAGTCGATTTGCGCGATCCAGACACAGAGAAGAAGTTGTTTTTGATTTTGTTTTGGTCGGGATTACTGGTTTGAAGGTCAGGCAATTCTGTAGGGGCCGAATCGGTAGTCTGAGCTGAATTGCTTCGTTCCACAAAATTGTTCGGCCGAATTGGCGGACTGTTTTTTGGCCAGTCGTTTTTGCTGGTCGGCTCGGCCGATGGCGTTGGATCAAGAACGGGTTTGAGACTATTGTCAGGAAGCTCGGTGGTCGAAGTGACTGGTTCCAGCTGCTGAGTTTTACGTGACTCTCCTAATTCGGTTATCTTAGGCAAGGTATTCAGCGCCGGACGTAGTGGACCGCTGACAGTTCGACTTGGAGCCGGATGGGCACCGAGACTTGCGATTCGCTCCGTGAGCGGTTTGGCCAATCGTGATCGCCCCCATGGAGTTGTGGTAACAACGTCTGGGCCAAATGGTGTGACCTTTTTCTCAATTTGTGGATTCTTTGGGACGACTGGATTTTCGGGCCAAGTCGTCGAATTGGGTTTCTCTCGGATGATCGAGCCATTTTTGATCGGATTCTTTGGAATAGGCGTTGTCTCAAGCGGCTTCGACGGAGTGAAATCCTGACTCCAGTCGTTACTGTTGTCGATTGTCTTCGGAACTTGGGTTTTCGGCGGTTGAAAATAGGGATCAGCAGTTTCTTTGCGGGCTGTCGACTGGTATCCCAAAACTGTTTGACTAACGAAAAGCAGAATTGCCGTCGACAAAATTAACGTTGGACAAATCATCTTCAGCTGTGGGCGAGAATTCATGGTTTGTTCTTCAGGCACGTACGGGCGTTTTAGTGATTGGCTTGGAAACAGACTCAAACCAAACTTTTTTGCGCAAAATTGGCGGCGAAGAATAGACAAGCTAGGCTTTTGGCCGCAAGAGTGATTTCACGAGTGCCAGCATCTTGTCCGGTGGGATCTTAACGGACTTAAGCGTGATAAATGCAGTTTCATCGTCGACGATTCGAATTGCCTTTTGAGATTTTGCCAGCTGTTGAAATCGAGCAAGATTGGAAAACTTGAATCCGAGGTAGGTTTCCTGGATGAAGATTGACTCGATTTGCCAAACAGCTGCTTCCAGTTTCAATTCACACAATCGAAGCAACCGCTCCACGGATTTCGGCAAATTGCCAAACCGGTCTCGAATTTCTTCACGCAACTCGGCAACCTGATCAAACTGTTCCAAGCGCGTCAGCCGCCGATAAAGATCTATTTTTTGTCGCCGGTCATCAATGTATTCGTCTGGCAAATAGGCTGCGACCGGTAAATCGATGTCGACGTGAATCGAAAGCTTGGCGGGCATTTGTTTCTGCTTGCGAACAGCATTCTCCAGCAGTTGGCAATAAAGCTCATATCCAACCGAAGCGATGTGGCCGCTTTGTTGGGTCCCCAACAGGTTGCCGGCTCCGCGTATCTCCAGGTCGCGCATTGAGATTGCAAAACCCGCCCCCATTTCGCTGAACGTTTCGATCGCCTGAAGTCGTTTTGCGGCGGTTGGATTCAGATGTTGGTTGGGTTGAATCAACATGTAGCAATAAGCGCGATGTTTGTAACGCCCTACCCTGCCTCGCAACTGATGCAGATCCGAAAGACCATATTTGTCGGCTTCGTCGACGAAAATCGTGTTTGCGTTGGGGATATCCAGGCCACTTTCAATGATCGTGGTCGCGAGTAACAGATCGAATTGATTGTTGATGAATCTGGTCATCACTTTTTCGAGCTGGCCTTCCGGCATCTGACCGTGTCCAACATCAATTGAAGCTTCCGGAACAATTCGTTCGAGCCGTTCGCGAATGACGTGAATGTCGTTGACACGATTGTGAACAAAAAAGATTTGTCCGCCTCGATTAATTTCACGCAAAACCGCATTGCGGATAAGTTCTTCATCAAACCGCGTTACACGAGTTTCGATGGAAATACGATCTTCCGGTGCCGTTTCCAAATTGGAAATGTCTCGCACGCCGACCAGTGACATGTGCAGAGTTCGCGGAATGGGTGTCGCTGACATCGTCAAAACATCGACTTCGGAACACAAGTTCTTAAGTCGCTCCTTATGTTCGACTCCAAACCGCTGTTCTTCGTCAATGATGACCAGCCCGAGGTTGTAGAAATCGATGTCTTTCGAGACAAGTCGGTGAGTTCCGATGGCAATGTCAACCTGCCCGGTTTTCAGTTTGGCGACGGTTGCTTTGAGTTCTTTTGCTGAACAAAAACGGCTCAGCTTGGCAATCTCCAGCGGAAACTCGCTCATTCGCTGGTTAAACGTCCGAAAGTGTTGTTCGGCAAGCACAGTTGTCGGAACGAGGACGCCGACCTGATAGCCGTTCTCGACCGCTTTGAACGCGGCTCGCATGGCGACTTCGGTCTTGCCAAAGCCGACGTCGCCGCACAGAAGTCGATCCATTGGACGGGGTTGTTGCATATCTGATTTGATCGAATCGATGGCCGTCAACTGGTCGGGCGTTTCACGAAAGGGAAACGAATGCTCGAAATCGTACTGCCATTGAGTCTCGCGGCTGAACGCGATTCCGGGGCGACTGCGGCGCGAGGCTTGCAGCTCGATCATTTCCGACGCCAGATCTTGAACGGCTTCAGCAGCAGCTTGTTTTTGTTTTACCCACGATTTGCCGCCGATTCTTGCCAATGTCGGACGCGTCTTGGTGCCGCCAACGTATTTTTGAACCAGGTCGATTTTGGAGGCAGGTACGTAAATGCGCGTGCCACCGTGAAACTCAAGCTCAAGATGTTCGGTTAGTTGGTTGTCCTTTTCCAGAATTTTCAGACCGCGAAACCGGCCGATACCATGGGAAAGGTGAACAATCAGGTCGCCGTTTCGCAGATCCAGGAAACTGTCGATCGCCTTTCCAAGTCGTCTTCGACCACGACGTCGCAGTTCCGTTCGTTGAAAAAGTTGATCGCAACCCAGCACCGCCAGTTGGCTGTGCCCGGTGTCTTTCGTCAGCAATGTCGGCTCGATGCCTCGAAGACGAAATCCAGCGTGAACACATCCACTTGTCAGATGCAAGCGTCCGGCTTGCGCGACAGCCGTTGTCGAGAGGATTTCATCAACACGATGAATCTCTCCTTCGACGCGTGCGACGAGAAAGATGTTGGTGTCCATCCCCAATCGCTCGACCTGAGTTCGGATTTCGCCCGGATCGCCACTAAACCGGTCCAATGAGTCGGCCGGTAACTGCCACCGATTCCCCAAATCGCCGGTTGCAATTTGACTCGCCGATGCCATCCGCAGATGCGACCAGTTGTTGTTGATGTCGTGCCAACTATGGAGTTCGTTTGGATTCGAGCTGCGCTCCAGGTAGCGGGCAGCCTGTTCGGCGATTTGTTCAGGTTCGACTTGTATCAAAAGTGTGTTGTCGGTCAGGTAGTCGACCAGATGTCCATCGTCGACGGCGACTGACGAATGTACGGTGATTTCGACTTGCGCGAGGTCTTCGACGCTTCGCTGAGTGCCGATGTCGAATTGGCGGAGTGATTCGACTTCGTCATCAAACAATTCGATTCGAACCGGGCCAGTCCAATCTGGAGCATAGACGTCGAGAATTCCACCGCGATTAGAAAACTCGCCCGGAAGTTCCACAGCGCTTGTGGTATGGAACCCGTTTGAAATCAACCATTCGACAAAATCCGTGCTCAACTGATCGCCGACAGCAACTCGCCGCGACGAAGACGTGATTTCGTCGCGCGAGGGAACGCGTTGCATCAAAGCTTGAACGTTGGCGACGATGATTGGAATGTCGTCACCGGATACGAGTGACTTCAACAGTCGCAGGCGATCACCGTATTCGAGATCAATCGTTAAGTCTTCGCCGCTCGATTGAAAACAGGCGGGAAACCGTTCGATCACGCCGGAGTAAAACGTCGATAAGTCGTCCAGCAAGTTGTCTTGAAATTTGTTGTCGGGGACGACAATGAGGAGGTTTGAAAACCGTTGTGCGAGTGCCGACGACAGCAGCGCGCAGGTTGATCCCCAGACTGCATCAAACGTGGCAATCTTCCCTTGTTCAAGGGCGGCGACACATTCTTCGAAGCCTGTGGCGTTTGCCAGAATTTCCGGCAACTGCAGCAATTGCTCAGCTGCCCTCGCCGTATCAAGCGAGTCTTGCACTACACCCACCATGGCAGCTGTATTCTAGATAACAGACAGAATTTGGCCAAGTTCGACTGCGAAGGATTATTAATCGATCCGAGTAGGAGATGCCCTGGTACACCTCTCCTTGGGGAGAGGTCGCCGTCTCAGCGGCGGGTGAGGGGTCGAACTCGTGCAATTGGTTGGTGGGTCGTCGAAAACTCGATTGTTTGAAATAGCAAAGTGTACTCTGGCCGAAGGGACCTAAAGCGAGTGAAGACCCACCAGCATCACCGTTTGCTCGACCACACCCTACGGCCTGTGAGAAATTCGCACTGAGTATTTAGAAAACTGATCAACGGAACTGCAAAGCCAAATAAATCGGGGCCAGGCTAGTGTAGTTGCAATTGTCTCAATTGCCCGATATTGGAGCGTGATGCGCAATAACAATTGGGACAATTGTTGCTACACTGTTTGGCCGAATGACGCCCGACACGAGCGCGAACGGCTCAAAGGCGCGGGCAAGATTTTCTAGGTTCAGGAATT
>CAMYNE010000008.1 GCA_947259675.1 uncultured Pirellulaceae bacterium | reverse complement strand
AGAATAACCACGGCCACATGCTGAGGAAATGGCCTACTTTCGGACAAGCGATTGAGGAACCCGATTTTGGAACGTTTTTGAAGCAGGTTCGGCGTCGATTTCCAACCGAACGAGCAGAAATACTACTTCAGGAAATGGGTTATGAGTGTGACGTACGACGCACGGATCACGAAACGGAAGAGGAATATGTCGCCGCCGTGATGGGTGTCGATACAGAATGGCTCCGCGAACATTTCGGCTAGTGCGTGTCGCACGGACGTAGTGCGTGTCGCACGGACGTAGTGCGTGTCGTGGGGCTCTGATTGCCGGGCGAAACGACGAAAAGACGCCAAACTTAAACCAACCGCGCTCTAGAAACGGTTCTGAAGCTGGCCAAAAATTCGTTGTGTCTTGGACAATCGGTCCAAAATAGACGTCGGATTCATGGCTTTTACTGGTTTTGATTGCAACGGGAGCATTCTCAAAGGCATCTTGAATTTCGCCCGAAACACTAATTGGACCAGTTATTTCCATGTTCCTTCAAAATTGCCCGAGCGAGGCATCGTGTGAGACGTCTATTTATGCCTTTGTTATTGGTTGCGGCGATCGGCTTTCCAATCTGGCACGTCTTGAGCCCCAAACCGTGGGAAGAAACGCTCGATCCCGCCACCAGTGTTAACGGTTTCGACAACCGATTTCCGTCCACTCAATACTCGACGGCGCCCATTTCCGTCTATTCTCAAGCGTCGTATTCGAACCCCGCATCTTCGGCTGGGAACGGATTTTTCACTAATCCAGCGATGCCCAATAAGTTGCTGACCCATTCGAATTCCGCAGGAACGAAAGGAGGCGTTTTTTTGCCTCACACGCTTTCGGATATGGGCACAGGACGCTCAACTCTGGTTTCCAAAGAAGTATTCCAAGCGATGGGTGGGACAACATTCGCCTTCCCAGGTGACGCCAGCGGACCTGATTTATCGGCCCCACCGATGGAATTTGTACCGATAACCAATCTTGAAGAGATCATACGCTTCGACGTCTCGCAGACCTGGGTAAAACAGCGATGGCCACGTGTTTCGACCAGCCCCAGTGAGCATGGTCTTCACGGACTGAGAGTAGCGTTGGTAACCGGAACCAATACCACTGACTTGCACGGCTCATTGACTTACTATTTCGATGTCGACCAGCGAGTTCAACGCATCACTTTTCGAGGATTTACGGGCGATTCAACCAGGCTCGTGCAGCTGCTTTCACAAAAGTATCGGTTTCGCGTTGAGCCGACCCACTTTGCCGGACTCTATGTGGCGAAAAAACGCAACGTCGCGTCAAGCGGGCTGGTGATGAAGCACCCTGTGGTTATTCGACCTGATAATCCAGCACAGCAAGTCGCAATGGCTTTGGAGATCAATAATCCCAAAGGCCCGTTCGGATTAAGCGCCAGTTTTCAATCAGTGATCGCCGAAGCATCGAATTCGCAGTAACTCGGATGGTTGCTTTCACACGAAGTTTTTTGCCGCCTTTTTTTGGCTTTCTTTTGAGTGACAATTTATCCACGATTTTGTCGCGCGGTACGAGATGAACAACGTTCGTATTTCCGACGGTTTTACTTATCAACGCGCCGAAATCTCTCGCATTTAAAAGAAGTTGTTTCTTTTTTTGAATCAAAGGTTTGACAGAGTAGCTAGCAGTCATAGAATCTGACTCCCACACCACTTTCAAACAATTCGATTTGGTTTCTCAAACTCAAATTCGAATCAAAATACATGATGGACGCAGACGGGTGATTGACACGATTTCAATTGTCCTGTTGCGAAAGGAGAGTCAGGAGTGACTTTGTCGGTAAACCAATTGCCGGATTCGCCGGAACGCGAAGGAAACTGTAACGCAAGTCGATTGATTGCAGCTCAACTCTTAAATGAAGTCGGGAAAACTCGGTTTGAAACCTGGTTTGGCGACGCAAGTTGTTTTTCGGTCGTTAATGGTTGTGTTCGAATTACCGCACCTCACAATTTCGCACTGCAACGGCTTCAAAACAAATTCAAAACGGAGGTCCGACAAGCTGTGGATCGAGTCTGTGGTCCGCAATACACGATTGCCTACGTCGAAGAGATGACTTGCCCGGAACCCTCGGTCTCTCTTCCATCGTTTTCCAGCGCGAGTTCACCGCCAAAAACATCCGCAAGTTCCACTCCGTCACGTCCCGTCCTCCAAAACCAACGTAGGGCCAAAGGAATCGATTCGTTTTGGTTTGGCGAAGAAAATCGCCTCGCCAGCACCAGTGTCGAGCAAATGTTTGCCCAGCTGGGACAGTTTTCACCGCTCTTTATCTACGGACCCACTGGATCAGGAAAGACGCATCTGTTGGAATCGATAAGCAACGACGTGCGCAAACGGCTTCGACGACAGAGGTGTATTTTTCTTTCCGCAGAACAGTTCACGAATTACTTCGTCCAGGCATTGCGGGGAGGCAGTGGTCTCCCCGTATTTAGACGAAAATATCGTGACCTCGATTTGTTGGCGATTGACGACATTCAGTTTCTGGCGGGTAAAAAGGCGACGATCGCCGAGTTTCAATTTACGATCGACAACTTGAATCGAATGGGAAAACAAGTCGTTCTTTCAAGTGACCGCCCGCCTGTGGAACTCAGTAATCTCTCGCCAGATTTGACTGCTCGATTGACATCAGGCCTCATTTGTCCGCTACGGTATCCCGGCTTCGAGGGCAGAATGAAGATCACGAAACAAATCTGCTCGGAGAGGAATTTTTCGATTCCTGAAGATGTTCTCGAACTTGTTTGCGAACGACTGAAAAACGATGTAAGACGATTGTCTGGTGCCGCAAATCGGCTCCACGCAGCTCGTGTGGCAACCGGACGTCAGGTAACGATTGAGGTGGCCAGCCGCATCCTTGGTGACCTGTTCGCTGTCACAGGTGCCACAACCTCGCTGCTCAGCATCGAAAAAGCGGTTTGCGAATTCTGCCAAATCAAACCGAACGAATTGAAATCCGCGAGCCGAAAAAAGAGGATTTGCACTGCCAGAATGCTAGCAATGTATCTTTCTCGCCAATACACCTCTTCTGCATTTTCAGAAATCGGCGACTACTACGGCGGGCGCAGCCACAGTACGGTGATTGCGGCTCAAAAGAAAGTCAACAATTGGCTGGTTTCAAATCAGGAAATATCGCTCCCGCACGCGGCTTATGAGGCAAAAGAACTCGTCAAACGAATTGAGCTAAACCTTCGAATTGGGTAATCGGCGACGCAAACTCAATAAAGCTCCTCTTTTAGCAAACTGCCGCGCGATTTGTGCTGGCACTCATTTACGTTCCTAGAGAATGAACGGAAGGATGCCGATGAAGTCCCCAGACGGCCGATTTGAATTGAAATGGCCATTCTTGAGGCGGCTTTTGTCAAAGGCGAGATCTCCCAACTTGCCGATATCAAGTCAACTGCCTGAAATGGGTACAGATTGTTATTGACGACTGAAAACAATCGCTTCAATATGCCCATGGTAAAGGATTGCCGGTACGATTTTGACGGGAACCGACAGGGTCCCTCCAAACGATCAAACACGGGCAAGTTTTGATTGCCGCTGACCCAGAGTTTCACGGATGAAAGCATTCGCACAAGCGATACTGTTATCGCTCCGCTACAAATGGACGATTATCGGTTCGATCATATGTTCGTTCCTGGTTGCCGTGCTCTGGAGCGCGAGCATTTCGACTGTATTTCCGGTGGTCAAGATCGTACTTGAGGGCAAGACGGCTCAGTCGTGGGTTGAAGAAGAAATTGATAACGCCAAAAGAAGTAGCTTAAAGCTCGAAGGCGATATCAAAACGCTTGAGGCCAGCCTTGAGAACCTTGGGAAACAAGAAGCAATCATTCTGAAAAACTCAATTGACCTGAAGAAGGATCGACTTGAGGGTGAGCGAAAAGCAATCGTCCGATTCAAAAAGTTTCAGCCTCATATTGAGAAATGGGCTCCGGACTCGCCGTTCATAACACTTGTTTACGCCATGATCTGGCTGTTGACGACATCGATCCTGAAAGGGCTGTTGCTTATTCTTTGCACCATCCTGGTTGCTCGAGTCGCCAGTGCAACTGTGATGGACATGCGGCGTATTTATTATCGTAAAGCGCTTGAGCTGGATCAATCCAGAATCGACAAGTTGGGCGCGTCCAATATGATGACGCACCTGTCTCACAACATGTTGATGGTCACCGGCGGTCTCAAGGCATTCTACGGAAAATGTGTTCGTGAACCGTTAAAAATGATTGTTTGTCTCTCCGTTGCAGCGTCGATTTCGTTTCCGTTGTTGTTGATGTCGCTGATTGTTGTACCTGCGGGAGCATTCATCATTCATAGCATCTCACGCCGAATGAAGCGTGCAACACAGTCGGAGATGGAAGGCATGTCGGATGTCTTTCAAACGCTAATCGAGACTTTCAAAGCAATCAAGACCGTGCGGATTTTCAACCGCGAACGAACCGAACGAAAACGATTTCGCAGGAACGCTTCGACGCTTTACCGAATGCAACTGAGAATTTCGTTCTACGATTCGATGCTCCGACCGATTACTGAAGTCCTGGGCATTATTTCAATTGCGTTATCAGTTCTGGCAGGCGCCTATCTAGTCCTGAATCGCGAAACCTTTTTGTTTGGCATTCAGATTAGCCAAAGACCGATCGACGCGAGCATGTTTGTGTTGTTTTACACGATGTTAGGTGGTGCCAGCGATCCGGCCAGAAAGATGAGCGAGACGGTAAATGTTCTCGTCCGGGGTGGAACTGCTTGTGAAAACCTGTATCGAACTTACAACGTTGAAGCCAAAGTTTCGTCGCCCGAAAACCCAGTTCCCGTTCCGCTTCATCAAGAAAACATTGTTTTTGAAAACGTTTTTTTTGCGTATTTGCCGAAACAACCCGTGCTCGAACGAATCAATCTCGAGGTTCCTTTTGGACAAAAAATTGCGATCGTTGGCGGCAATGGCTCTGGAAAATCGACACTCATGAATTTGCTGGCTCGATTCTATGACACTAATCGAGGTAGAGTCCTTATTGACGGCTACGATGTCAAGCAGATGAATCCCAAAAAACTTCGTCGTCAAATCGCCTGGGTAACACAGGATTCGGTCCTGTTCGGGGGAACGTTGTGGGAAAATATTGCTTACGGTGCCCGTGATGCGTCAGAAGAAGAAATACTTGCGGCCGCCCGTGTCGCCCGAATCGATAAGTTCGTCGATCAATTAGCAGATGGCTATTACACCGACGTTGGTGACGACGGAAAACTTCTCTCTGCCGGGCAACGACAGCGAGTCGCGTTGGCTCGAGCTGTCTTGGCGGACCCGCGAATTCTCATCCTTGATGAAGCAACGAGCCAAATGGACGGCCAGACCGAATCCTTCATTCATGAAGCGATGAGAGAATTTATGGCCAATCGCACCACTTTCATCGTCACACATCGACAAAGCTCGTTGAGCCTTGCCGACCGTGTGATTGTGATGCAGCTAGGCAAGATTGTTCATGACAGCACCGTAAGCGAAGCCATGATCAACTCCAGCGACTTTCAACTCTTATTCTCCGACCGGAATAAGGCGGCCTAATTTTCGCTAGCAATCGATATTCTGAACCAGAAAAGTTCAGATTGATTTTCTTAAACGTTGATCTTTCCTGATGTTGGGGATGCTGTTACTCTCCTGCAGCCAATTTTGAGTAATGGTAACCCAATGCTTTCTGGTTCAAGGACGAACACCCATTACGGGTTAATCGATTCAAAATGTTAACTTTCAAAAACTTCATAATTTGCGAACGTGAAGACGAGCATGACTTGAGTTGCCACCGCCTAAACGTTTCGCGCTACGATGCCCGCTGTCAGTTCAATTTGCCGCGTTTGGATACGCGAGAAAGTGAGCTGAAATAAAGTGGGAATGCTTTCACAAATGACTGGTCGCAAGCTTCGATTGTTTGGCAGTAAGCAGAATACCACCCACGATTCGCGTCCACGAGTTCTTTTTGTGTCACACGAAGCCACTCGAACCGGCGCTCCCAAGATCATTCTCAACCTGCACAAGCATTTTACGGATCACTGCGACTATCAAGTTGAAACCATTTTGCATTCGGGTGGCCACCTCGCAGAGGATTTCCAAGACTATTCAACGGTTCATTGTTTGAATTTGCCACGTCAGCAAAGCGCCGACCTGCGCAAGAAAGTTCGACGGATTGTCCAGCGTAAAAAGGACAACCATCCTATATTGGCGATTTGTAATAGTATGGAGTCCCGTTTTATCGCCGAGATTCTCTCCGAAATGGAGATCCCTGCGATTAGCCTCGTTCACGAATTACCATCGTCCTACACGGAAGAAGATTATCAGATTGTCTACAACAGCTCTGGCAAGGTCGTGTTTCCAGTTCAAGCTGTGCGCCACGAAGCGGAACAAAAACTGCCCATTCCGTTTGGCAAATCAGTCGTCTTGTCTCAGGGACTCTTAGACGTTGATTTTGGCAAGCGAATTACCCGGGCATCAGCTCGTGAACGAATCCGTCGAGAATTGGATCTGCCTGACGACGCGTTCATTGTTCTCGGCTGCGGGACGTTGGATCTGCGCAAAGGCATCGATCACTTTGCCGTAATCGCCCGTCGCGTCGTCCAACTCAACAAAAACCAGTCACCCATCCACTTCGTCTGGGTTGGCGAAGGACCACGTTGGACTCATTCGACTTACCATTACGTTCAGCTGGACTTGGACAAGACGCCCGCCCGAGATTTTGTGCACTTTATTGGAGAACGGGAAAACGTCGAACCCTACTTTGTCGGCTCAGATGCATTTTTGATGTCTTCACGAGTCGATCCGTTTCCATGTGTCATTCACGAGGCGATGGCAAGTGGCTTGCCCGTGATCACTTTTGCCAACTCGGGAGGCGCACCCGAAGCCGTTGAAAATGGTGCGGGCTTCGTCGTTCCATATGCCGATTACGAACAGTCCGCCAGTATCATTCGGATGTTGGCGACTCAGCCAGAAATGGCAACCGGCGTTCGAGAATGTTCTCTGGAGCGAGTCGAAACCCGTTACTGTTTCGAAGAGTACGCCCACAAGATCATCGACTTGGCCGAAAGCGTGCTCGGCGCGCCGTTGCGAACGGTCCATCAAAAGCCATTCATCCGCGCGGCCGCGTGAAGAGGGCACCGTCTTTGCGGGACTCAAGAGAATCCGGGTGAGCTCGTCACCCCATGCAGCTTGTGACTTCAAACAGCAGGCCGGAACTCTCTACCGCTCTTTAATTGACTCGTCGGCTGCCGGAAATTCCAAACCGCGCTCGCTATTGCCGGGCTTTACGCAAAGCGTTGCCAGCCTACAACAATGCCTGATAAACATCCGCCACGCCGCGAGCCATGCTGAGATCAGACAAGTGTTCGCGTTGGCGCTGCAACGAACTTTGGCTCATCGCCAGCCATCGTTCCCGATCACCGACGAGCGATTCGATTTTGTCAGCCAGGTCGTCCGCCGAACCCGGCTCAAAGATCAAGCCATCGATTCCATCCCGAACGGCTTCCGGAATGCCTTCAACACGACTGGCAACGACTGGAACGGCGTTTGCCATGGCTTCGAGGACAACCATCGGAAGGCCTTCACCATAAAGACTCGGCAGGACGAACAAGTCCATCTCATTGAGCTGAGCATTGACGTCGGTTTGGAAACCCGTCCAAGTGACCCTGTCTTCCACATCCAATTGTTTCACCTGCTCCATGATTTCGGTTTCATAGTTGGGTGTCTCGAACGGCCCGACAGTTCTTAAATGGACATTGATGTTTCGCGTTTTCAGAATTGAAAGTGCACGCAGCAACACTTCCATTCCCTTCCGAGGCCGAAAGAGGGCCATCGTTCCCAACGTCCACGGTTCCACAGGCGTCGAACGCGGAGGCAGATCTTTAACTGTCGCTACCCCGTTGCTGACGACCGTCAATTTTTCGGGATCGTGGCCCAGTTCAATCATATATTTTGCCAGACTGTTCGAGACGCAGATCATTTTGTCAACGCCGCGAAGATTCCAGGATTCGATCCAGGTATTCAGTCGATTCTTGATCGACTGATTCGAATCCTTGCCAACCGGGCTATGGACGTGATAAACAAGCGGGCATCGCAACTGCTTGGCGGCCAGCCGACCGATCATCAACGTTCTAGGCGTATGTGCGTGTAAAATGTTGAATCCATTTTCACGTGCGATATTCACGATTTTGGTGGCTTTGAAAATATCGAACTTCGAACGCATCGAGACTTCGAACAGTTGGCAATCTTGAGCCTGTCTGATACGCGGAAATTTGTCTGGTTTGAGGCACACAAAACCAACTTCAAATCCGAAGTCGGGTAAGGCCATGCCAAGCAGATCCTGAACTCGTTCGGCTCCAGAAAAATGCTCTCCATTAATCAGATGCAAGACTCTTGCCTGGTTTTGGATGGATGTATTGGCAAGGGCAGGGGCGTCCAGTTCAGTGGTTTTTACGATCACAATTCACTCTCTTGAGAAAATGACCTGACTCATTACCGATTAAGGGTGCCTGGCCGCCAGGTTAGTGCGTCTTTAAAACCTGAATTGACTAGTTTGTAGTGCCGGCTTTGGCCGGAAAATTCCGCCTCAAGGCGGGACTACAAACATGTAGTTTTCAGTTTTGACGGTCCACGAGTACAGGTGCCTGGATCAGCAGGCCTAATATCGGAACGGCTCAGTTTCTCGCAAAATGTAGGTCATCGAAAAAACCGATTCGAGAATGGATTGACCGGCATCGGCTTCGATTCAATCGAGTTGACACACTGGCGGCATAACCGCTACGACTGATTCCAACCCAACTCGCATTCGCCCCACTGACCGTTGTTTTCATCCACAGCCACGATGATTGTCTCGAGGTGGTCCCCTAGTTTATCCCTCGTGGTGGCAATCAACTGTTTTCCAATCCACTGTGCGATCAATTCAGCAGTCGTGTTCTGGATTGGCAGCAAAATACAATCATCGACTGGAAAAATCCATCGTTTGGATTCGAACCGAACTTCAATCTCTTCACCCGTTTGGCAAACCTGGATGGTTGGGTGCTCGGTCGGGAGCAACATATGATGATCCAGTCGGCCAACAATTTCTGCCAACGCATCGCGAAGCGCTATGAAGTCAACCACATATCCGTTTTCGTCGAGCGGGCCAATTACTTCGCACCTCAGCCCGTAGTTGTGCCCATGCAGAGTTTCACAAATATTGCCGTTAAATGTAATGAAGTGAGCCGAGCTGAAAACGAGCTGCTCTTTTTGCAGGCTGACTCGAAATTGATTCTTTTCCATGTGACTAGTTCTTTTGAGATATATTCAATTGACCGTTGCACAAACCAACGAAAATCCCTGCCGCGATCACATCCGCAGTTGTGCCCGGGTTACGACGATGCCCGTCGCTTCGTAACCAAAAATCCAAATCCCCAACGGCAGACCAGAATGATTCGTTACCTCGCTCCAATTGGTCAATCGCCTTCTGAGCCAGAAATTGTGAATGCTGGGCAACGTCCAAACCGTTTTTTCTTGCGATCAGAGAGTCAGGATAGACGGACATAAGTTTCACGTGGGCATAGATAATCGCCTGGCTGATTTCTTCAAAAAGTTCCTGCCCTTTTATCAGGTGGTCTAAGCTGTCTTGGAAAACTTGTTCGAAGCCATTAGCAAACTGCCTGGCAATCAAGTCCCGATCTGCCGCAAAAGTCATCGCCTCGATCAAATCGTCGGGAGCTTCATCGTTGACGTCGTGCTGGGGCGAGTCCTGTATTCCGCCAGGCGTGGCCAACCGAATCGCTGCGTAAGTCGCTCGACAGTCGTGTACATCCAGGCTTTCCAGTAATTCTTTGAGGCCGTCTCGAGACAGCGATTGCTGCTGACCGAGAGACTTGGCAAGTGGACAAAGAAGTAAGATCAGACCGAGGTTCGTGTTCGTTCCAACTACAGATTTCGTTTGCGAAACAGACTCGTAAATCGTTTGCCCCAGCCCACTCTTGCACGAATCGATTACGTTTCCCAACACGACCGCACTTACGACAAAATCTACAAACGTAACGTCTTCAAAATCGGCAGCGCGATGCACATTCCCTGGCTTCGGCGCTGACACTTCCAGCAAACAAGCCAGCGTGACCATGCCTCCAGGGCTCAATTGCCCGGGTGAAAACCCTGTTAGATCCTCGAAATGGTCTTTTAACATGATGTGCGCGCCAGAAACTCAGCCGTTGTTTCTTCGACTTGTGCCGCCGCATCCTCAACAACATAATGTCCGGCCGACTCAATTTTGTGAACTTCCGCATTGGGCCAATGGCCACAAAAACGCTCGAGGCAATCGGGGCGAAAACACCAGTCTTTCATACCCCACATTAGCAAAATGGGCCAGTCTTCAAGTTCGCCCAAACGAGCTTCGACTTCGTTCAACACTTTCCATGTTTTGTGGGACTTAACCATCGGTATGTCTTTTACAAATCCAAAAATCGCCGATCGATTGGCCCAACTGTCGTACGGTGCCAACAAACCGGCTGCGACATCTTTCGGCAGTCCACCGGGTTGCTCTGTCGCCTGGGTGACAGCCGACCGAGCAAACGCATTGAATCCCTGGACTGCAATCTTGCCAATGATCGGCCAGCGGCAAACGCTGATCCGAAAGGGAATGAAGTGCGGCGGAAAAGCTCCCGTATTGAACAGCACCACTCGTTTGAAACGGTCTTTGCGTTCAAGCAGCGCAGACAAACCGATTGCCCCACCCCAATCATGAGCTATTAATGTGACGTTCCGCAATTCAAGTTCGTCAATCAATTGACACAAGTTATCTCGATGTTGACCCAGACAATAATCGTAGTCCGTGGGTTTGTCACTCAGCCCACAACCCAGGTGGTCAACGGCGATAATACGATTGGTAGCACGCAAGCGTTGAATTAAGCCGCGCCAATAGAATGACCACGTCGGATTGCCGTGCACCATTAAAACCGGTTCCCCAGCACCCTCGTCAACATAATTCATTGCGAAGTGACCCACTTGCATAGTATTCGATGCAAATGGGTACAGTGATCGCCAGCCGTCGCCGCTGGCCGAAAGGTCAGTCGGTTCGGACTGGAACGCAGACGCGCTTTGCGTATCTGATCGCGTTTCGAAATCGGAAGATGGGGTCACGGCGGTAGAACGAATCCAAAGTTGAGAATTTCGCAGCCGTTAGTCTACCATTTCAAGCGAGTCTCGAAACGACCTTGACGGACTCACTTACCGCGTGGGTGACGTCGTCAGGCTGCGATCAGGCGGCGCCGCGATTTTTTAGATACAACTCGGTTGCATTCGCTGTGGACGGCTTGCGACACTCGACAAACAGAGAATCCGGCTTGCGTACAAGTTGCCCGACGGTATCCAGTTGAAATTGACCAAGGTCGTCGATACTGCTTTCCGTCGCGTCGCAGACTCGAAACTCGACAAACCCTTGGCTCATACAAAGCCTTCTCAGCGAGTAACGATCGTACATCCAACGATGAATTTCACCGCGACTGCGAAACAACCCCTCATCCAACGCAGCTTGTCCGTCTCGTCCCAGCAACCATAGAATCATTTGCCGCGCTATCTTCTTGCGAAGCTCATGGGTAGCTTTCGTCAGACGTGTGTACCAAGCTTGCCGTTTGACGGCGTCGGGCGTTTCCGCATCAAGACCTCGACAAATTTCGTATTCATTGCCAACACGCCAACGCACAAAATCCGAATTCTTGATTTCCTGATTTGCCATGTATCGACCCATCCGACCACCCGAATGCTCACGAACAAGCTGGTCAAGCAACTCAAGCTTCATCCAGTCGAAATTGGTTTGAGCATCTTGCTCTTCATGCCACGCACGGTCATGAGTTTCCAGATACAGCTGTGCAATACGTTCGAGGTTGGGCACAACGATTCGCAAAATCCCGTTTGGCTTGAGCACACGAAAACACTCCCTGATCAGCTCTTCGCCAAGTTCCGGTTTCAAATGTTCAAGAACGTGTGAATGATATACGACTTCAAACTCGTCATCGTCGTAAGGAATTCCTTTGGTTACATCGTGAATTCGCACCGATGGATCATTCGACTCCAAGTCAAGATTGACCCACTGCCGATCGTAATGCCGCCCACAACCAATATTCAGCAGCTGACGATCATTGTTTTCACTACGATGGGGCGCGCCAGGACGCTTGCGAGCATGATTTATTAGCGACATCAGGCAGCAGCCTCCATGTCACGATACGGGCGATTTGAATTCTCGACGGACGCGACGATCCCAATTCGACCAGTGTAGTCGATGCGGTTGAGCATCATCTTGATCCCATGCTTATCAAAATATTCGTCAACCGCTTGGCGACATCCAGCCCAATGACCGTAATCGTCTACGATAAATACGCCGCCTGGCACGATTTTCGGAAAAAGATATTCGAGTTCACATTTTGTCGACTCGTACCAGTCGGTATCGAGCCTGAGCAAAGCAATCTTGTCAGGCGTATGCAATGGTAACGTTTCTTCGACCATCCCCTTGATAAAGTGCATGTTCTCAATTGCGTAGCCTGTGGAGGCCATCGTCTTTTTGACTCCCTCAAGAGCAGACCGACACCAAATTGATTCAGGATCATCGCGATTAATGGCTCGCGATTCTTCTGCATTCATAAGTTCGCTAGCGGAGCATCCTCTAAAATCAACGTCAAGTCCGGTTGGTGTGGTCATGCCTTCATAGGTGTCGTACATCCAAAGCTGACGATTGTTTACCTTGTGATGGTATAACGTCTTCGCAACCGCAGCCATACTGCCACCGCGCCAGACGCCGCACTCAACAATCGCGCCTTCTACTTTGTGCTTGACAACGTAATTCGTCGCTTCACACAGGGACAATATTCGCTCGGGCGAGGTCATCGTGGACGATTCCACGTCGCAAATCACGCGTCGCTGCCATTCGGTTGAGTCTGGAAATCGCTGTTCGAGCACATCAATTCGCGCAAGCTGAGACGTTGAAACCTTGCGGTTCTGTTTGCGAAGGTATTTTCTAAAAATTGAGCTGATCACGTATCCATTAGCCCGAGATTTGTTGCAACTTGAATAGAACGCTTTGTGCACTTCATTTAGCAAAATTGACGTTCGTGGTAAATAGATGAACCCATTTAGTTTTATGGGTCGATTTGACAGTAGGATGGCCACTCTTGGCCGTCTTTTGTCGGGTAGGAAAGGAAAGTAGGATGGCCACTCTCGGCCGTCTTGCGCGGACCCGAGAACCTGGAACTTATCAGACCCGCCGAGTCGCAATTCATATTGGGAATAATTCCGTTCTGAGCTAGAGTCTGCAAACGAAACTCGTTTGTTCTGCTAGCTGATCGAAGCGCAGGCATTGACTACGGAACTATTTTCATGGCGTTCAAAATTCCGATTGCATTTTGTATTTTCAACCGCCCCGATCCTACGAGGCGAGTATTTGAGGCGATCGCACATCGAAAACCGTCCAGGCTATTGCTGATCGCCGACGGTGCACGAGACGACCGGGAATCTGACGACGAATTAGTTCAACGGACGCGAGAAATCGTGAGTCAAATTGATTGGCCATGTGAGGTCACACACAACTACTCGGACGTAAATCTCGGCTGTCGGAAACGAATGGTTTCCGGAATCTCCTGGGCATTTGAACAATGTGAAGAGCTGATCATTCTGGAAGACGACTGTTTACCGGACGACTCCTTTTTTGATTACTGCCAAACGCTGCTGGCCAGGTATCGCGATAATCCAGAAGTGATGATGATCAGTGGCGACAACTTCCAACCGGCCGCCCGAACCAACTGCAGCTATTATTTCTCGCGGTATACACACATTTGGGGTTGGGCCAGTTGGCGTCGAGCCTGGCATCACTACGACGTTGAAATGACCGCTTGGCCAGCTGTTCGCGCCACGAACAAACTCGCCAATGATTTTGCCGACCCAAATGAATACCGATTTTGGCAAGAGATCTTTGATCAACAACATGCGGGATTGATTGACACCTGGGACTTCGCTTGGGAATTTGCCTGCATGAACCGAAAAGGCTTGACGATTTTGCCGGAAACAAATCTGGTCTCCAATCTTGGATTTGGGATCGACGCCACACACACAATCGATGCATTGTCTCTTTTGTCCAATCTCCCGGTGCGGCGGATTTACGACTTGATTCACCCTGCACAGATTCGACGCAACGACGCGGCAGATCATTGGACATTTGAGAACATATTCTGTCCCGAGAAAGCAGCACCGGCACCGGTGAGGAAACGATGGTATCAAAAAATGGCCGAATCTCTTATTCGAAAGTCAGCCTGATTCGTAAGCGACCTAACGAGGATTCACGATGAAAATTGTTATCTTTTCGCCTCACGCAACGGTGGTTCCGCATTTCGAAACTGAGCTTGAGATTGCCCAACTCCATCTCGATCAAGGAGACTCGGTGGAATACGTTGGTTGCCAGGGTGAATTGACCAATTGTGACTTCAACACGAATCACGATGAAGCGCGTTGTCAAGACTGTATTGGTCGACGTTGTGCGGGCTTGACTTTGCTTACGCCGGCGATTGAGAGTCGCAGCTTCACTCCAACGTCTTCCGACGTAAACAGACCCGATTCCTTTGCTACCGTCGAAGATCTGATTGCGTTTGAGATCGACAATTTTGACGTTGGCTACGCGGCACTCTCTTCGCTGGTTTCGTTCATTCGCGACCCTGAACCGGATCTTGAAAAACACCAGGATTTGCTTAATCGATTTGTCGATTCCGCGCTCCAAGCTTATTTCTTTACGCTCCAGCTAATTGAAAGAACGGCGCCGGATCGCGTCTACGTATTCAACGGTCGATTTGCCGCAATGCGAGCGGTGCTAAGAGCCTGCCAAAGAACCGGAACGGATTGCCAAATTCACGAACGTGGTTGTGATAACCAGCATTTTGAACTGTATGACAATCATCTTCCTCATGAAATTCTCCCCATGGACCGGCGGATTCGAAAGCTCTGGAGTGATGCCGACGGTGATGAAAGAGAAAATGTCGGCGCAAGTTGG